>JASFFJ010000021.1:0-23608 GCA_050124355.1 Desulfobacterales bacterium
TATAGGCGCTCAAACAGTTTCTCTGGCGCGCAACAGCCCGAATGCATCGTTTATTTCTATTGACATATCCGCAAATTCTATTACCAAAGCCAAGCGAGCAGTAGAATCTGAAGGTTTTAACAACGTTCAATTCCAACAGGCGGACATATTCAATTTGAAATTTGAGCCGGCGTCTTTCGACCACGTTTTTGTGTGTCATGTATTAGAGCATCTCTCTCGACCGGATAGTGCCTTGATTATTCTTAAACGCCTTATCAAGGTCGGTGGTACTATCACTGTCATTGAAGGCGATCATGGTTCGGCCTATTTTTATCCGGATAGCGAAGCTGCTCACACGGCTATACAATGTCAGGTCGAGCTGCAGCGACGGGCCGGGGGAGATGCGATGATCGGAAGACAACTGTACCCGCTCTTGAAAAAAGCGGAATTCGAGGCCATTCATGTTTCGCCTCGAATGGTGTATGTTGATTCTAGCAAACCCGATCTTGTTGAAGGTTTCACCAAAAACACCTTTACCGCAATGATCGAAGGTATTCGTGACGATGCCCTCAAGGCTGGAATCGTCGACCAGGCCACATTTGACAATGGCATTCGAGACTTATACAGAACAGCAGAAGACGACGGCGTTTTTTGTTATACGTTTTTTAAAGCGGTAGCGACCAAAAAATAATTTGCGATAGGGAAAAGTATGCGAAAGGCATCCGAGGAATATATTGTCAATGCTCAGTCGGGAAAATCCTTTCGTGTACGAAAAGGAGACTCGATTCGGATCATTGATGTCGAAGGAAAGCAAGTGGCCGATTTTTGGGCGATTCGTGACGATCATCTTGATGAATTTCTTTCTCCAGGCGTCACCTTAGACTGCAATGAAACACTTTACATCACGCAAGGTGCCTATTTGTACACCAATCTCTATCATCCCATGTTTCTGATCGAAGCGGATGATGTCGGCAGGCATGATCTCCTTCACCCGTGCTGCCGTCCGGAAATGTACGACTATTTCTATAAGAACGGGAAAAATCATCCAAATTGCTTCGAAAATATTTTATCTGAACTCCGAACCATCCAAACCGTTGATTTTTCCATCATTCAACCATTTAATATTTTCATGCATACGAAGATTTACCCGGATGGAAGGATCTCGGTTAAAGAACCCCTCTCCAAACCCGGGGATTCTATCTGTCTTCGAGCTGTGATGAATACAATTGTCGCCCTGGCGGCCTGCAGTGTCAATGAAAGTCAATGTAACGGGGGGCGATGTACCCCTCTCAAGGTGATCCTCAATGGGTAAAATATGGAGTTTCAAATGGAAAGGAAATCAAGCCACATTTCTGGATTGGAAACACCTAAAGGTGCCCTTCTTTGGTAGCGGTCTATTATGGACGGGCACTACTAATGGTTTAATAATAATAACAACAAGCCATTAATTGATTTCGCCATATTGTTTATGCAACATTGGGGTTTATATAGTGGAGGAGAATTGTATATGGCAGAAGCAAAGGATACGATTATAGCGCATATCTTAAAAGCGTTCGTATGGTCGATGGCCGGTATCAAAGCAGCCTGGAAAAATGAACAGGCGTTTCGGTGGGAGGCTGCCATCGTTCTCCTGATGATGCCGGTGGGCCTATGGCTGGGAAGGACAGCGGTGGAGCGGGCTCTGCTGATCGCATGCGCGATGGCGGTTCTCATAACTGAGCTGCTAAATTCTGCCGTGGAAGCGGTGGTGGATCGAATTGGGCCGGAACGGCACGAATTATCAAAGCGCGCAAAGGATCTGGGCTCCGCTGCGGCATTTATCAGCATGATCACCGCCGCCATTGTGTGGGGATTGATCGCCTATGAGCGCATCCTGGGGTGATGCTTCAAATGCATAAATAGTAACACCTAATTGAGCTTTTTTCGCTCATTTAGAGTCTAATAATGATGGAGGGACATCATGGATATTCAGACACTAACAACATTTTTCATGTGGTGTACCATCATAAACGGTGCCTTGCTGATTTTGTGGGCGACCATGTGCATACTCGCACCGGATCTGGTCTACCGTATGCAAAGCAAATGGCTCCCCATCTCCCGAGAAACCTACAATGTGGTTATCTACTCGTTTCTCGGGTTGTTTAAAATCGTCTTTTTGGTCTTCAACCTCGTTCCTTACGTGGTTCTTCTGATTTTGTAATCATTTCATCCAATCCTGCCGTACGAAAATCATGAAATCAAGAGGCCGCCATCTGCAACAATGACCGAGCCTGTCATATACGAGGCCAAATCTGAGCATAAGAATGCCACCAACTGTGCCATTTCTTCTACTTTTCCCAGTCGCCTCAAAGGGATCGCTTTCAGATACTGGGACAACCTGGTCTCATCAGAAGATATATCTGAAATTAAATCAGTCTCAATATAGCCGGGAGCAACCGCATTTATCAGGATGTTGTGTTTGGCCCATTCAATGGCCATGGACTTCGTAAACATCACGACAGCTCCCTTGCTGGTATGATATGTCGAGCGAGAGGGCGCTGCTATGAAAGCGCCTACTGAGGCAATGTTTACGATCCGGCCATAATTATTATTGATAAAGTGCGGCCCCACCGCCTTTGTAAAATGAAACATGCTTTTAACGTTGGTGTCCATCACACGGTCGAATTCCGCTTCACTGGTTTCAAGCAGGGATTTCGGTACCAACACGCCGGCGTTATTTATCAAAAAGTGCACGCCGCCCAATTCGGCGATCGTCTTGTTCACAACACCTTCAACCGAACCTGCCACTGCAGCATCTGCCGGCACCGCAACCGCTTTTCGGTTTTGGGACCTCACCAGTTCGGCCGTTTGGTTGATTTGCTCTTCTGTTCGGGCTGTAACGCATATATCGGCCCCTGCTTTTGCCAGGGCAACGGCAACGGCCCGGCCGATTCCCCGGCCAGCACCGGTAACAATCGCTACCTTTCCTTCGAGATTGATCTCCAGAGACATCTATTCCCCCTTGTCAATCATTAAATAACTCGGGTTGCATTTCTACCGTCACTCTATTTAACGATTGTCCACTGATCGCTTTCGTCAATTAAGCGACATTGATCCATCCAGTGACATACATTGACAATTTTTTCCGGATTTTCGAAAATGGCGCTTTTGATGAGACACTCATCTTTACTATCATCCACTTCAATTTTCATATACTCTTTTTCCACATACTGGTATTCCTGGTGTTTGGAAACACCCTGACCGGGCCATTTGCAAAGCTGAAAATAGAGAATTTCCAGTGGCCTGCCGGGAACAACGGTGGTGGGAGCGTTATAGGCATCCGGGGCAAAATCATCGCAGTATTTTTGCCAGGCCTGGGTGAGAACCTCATAATCATACATCGCGTCATACATGCTGACGCCTGCATATTGAACCGGAAAGAACCCGGCCAATGGACAGATAGGGATACGGGAGGAAGGCTTTGTCAATTGGTCTAAGCGTTTTTGATGGAATAGTGCCGTGTTTGCTTACTCCGGCAGCAGATCGTAAAGATAGCGCATGGTGTCTGATCTTGTGACGATACCGATGACGCGGTCGTTTTCGACCACCGGAAGACGGCCGATATCATGCTGGATCATCAAGCGGGCGGCCTTCATTGGACTGCTTCCGGGTTCTATTGTAAATACCTTGGGTGACATAAATGCCCTTACCGGGGCGTTTAAGGCTGATTTTTTTTTTGCCTTCCAAAAATCCCTTTTGGATATAATGCCGACAAGCCTGCCGGAATCCAGCACTGGAATTCCCATGTGCCCGTTTTCGCTCAAAATTGTGAATACCTGTTTCATTCTGGTTTCGGAAGATACCGTCATTACCGGATAGGACATCAGGTCGCTAATCTGAACGGCGGTTTGCTGATCGTCATTGATCAGTCGTACAATCATTTGCTCTACGGCATTTGGGTTGAATGATTTTATCAAGGCGGAACCCGCGGCCGGATGGCCGCCCCCGCCCAAGGCGTGCATGATTTTTCCCACATCGAGCCCATTTGTCCCGCTTCGACCAATAACAATTATATTGCCACGCGTTTTTTGAACAAAGATTCCAAACGCGACGTCAACATTTACAATTTCCCGGTACATGCCGACAACAACTGAAAGGTTATTCACATATCCCTTCATATTCACTTGATTAAAACTGACTTGATAACCGGCTAGCCGGTTTTTTTTTGCCGATTGCAGCATTCGGGTCAGAACCTTTCGCTGGTTTTCACCGTAGGCCGGCTTTAAAAATGAGGAAAGCACGTTTAGATCCGCTCCTTCCTGCAACAGATAGGCTGCGGCAAGGGCATCCTCAGCCTTTGTGGCGGGAAACGTCAGATTGCCTGTGTCTTCATATAGCCCGGCCAAAAAAAGGGTGGCATGGATGGGCGTTAATGCTTTGTTTTGTTGTTTTAAAAATCGGATCAACAGAGTGATATTGGCGCCGACCGCATCCTGGCATTTCCAGGTCGCATCAATATCCCCCGCAGTTAAATGATGATCCCACAAGATTATTTCAAGATTTTCTTTTTCTTTCAGTCCTTCCAAATGATCGAGTCGTTCCCATCTGTTGGTATCGACTACAATCAGACACTTCACTTCTTCAGGTTCAATTTTACCCGGTATCTGAACATCGAATACGTCTTTATGGATCGATAAAAAGGCCTTAACATTCGGATTCAGGCTTTTGGGCAACAGGGCAACCGCCTCGGGATACAAAATTTTTGCTGCCAGCACAGATGCTGCAGCGTCAAAGTCGGCGCCTTTGTGGGTTGTGATAATCTGCATACGGCGATCCTTTGTTCTCGATTGACATTATTTAACATCGTCCTTGTCCGTCTCAGAGATTTTTTATTATGCGGTCTTGAAAATTGATGGTTTATCGAAATCAAGGGCAAAATGTAGGTACGGATTGATGAAAGAATTTGTGCTCTTATTTTAGTGGACGGCAATTTTCTTGCCAAAAAATGCCAACCACCCGATTATGAACGACTCTAAGGGGGCAGGCCTATAGAAAGTTTCGTCGGAAATGACGAAGCCATCAGCTATATTTCACTGAGAGCAGATGAAGAGCGCGCCGGCTATGAATGGAGGTAATACAGACTTCTTAGAAGTCCTCGGGCTTGTAAACTTCGAAGAAGGTTTTCTCTCCTATGAGGGAATCTATCTGCCACTGCAGATCTTTGGCTTCTTCATGATTCATCCATTTGATCCAATCATCAGCTGTTTTCCATTCCATAATCACGACTAATTCTCCGGGATCACTCAAGTTTGAATAGGTTGTCCGTGAAATGAAGCCTGGCTGAATTTCTGATTTAGCTCGCAACTCCTTTAGAAGCGGTACGAGCTGTTTAGTTTGATCCATCCGAAATACACGTTTGATAATAATCAATACACTCATGAGGTCCTCCGTTATTGTAAAGATTAATGCTCAAAAAATAACTTAAAGGTATATGTAACAGCAGGCAATAAATCCAATCCCAACCTATATACTGAAGTCATATAATTCTGTCAAATTCGGGATTGTTTCAAAGAATGGGGTCAACCATTTCTAGTTTGATTCCCGATTGGATTTTTCGTATCTTTGAGAGCATTATTCTGTCTATTTTAGTTTAGGAACCCAACTGCAAGCCAGATTGGCTCCATCCAGTTAAAAAGCTGCCTATGTTTGAAGTTTGAGATATCTGAAACTTTTTCAAAGTGTAAAAAAACCTGACACTCACAGTTGCAAATATCATTTATTTTTATAACTCCTCTATTATTTAGATTGACTTTTATAATAAAATTGGGCACCTTCTCACTACCATCTCTTTTGGCACAGGCTTTGCTCAAGTATTGGGTGAGCGAAAATAAAAAAATGAAGCAACGTTTGATATACAAATCTGCTCAGATTCTTTCTTCTAAGATTTTGTAAAAAATTAACCAAAGGAGGTTATTGCGATGTCAGATGAAAAGGAAAAAATAAAAATTATGCTGGTTGATGACGAAGAAGATTTTTTAAACTCGCTGGCCAAAAGGCTTGGTAAAAGGGATTTTGATATTACCACTGCCACAGAAGGCAAATCAGCCATCAAACTTGCCAAGAAAGGGAAGTTTGATGTGGCCATTTTGGACATGAAGATGCCGGGTATGGATGGAATGGAACTTCTACAGATACTGAAGAAGAAGCATAAGTTTCTAGAGATAATTATTTTGACCGGTTACGGTGGAATTGATTCTGCAGTTGAGGCGACGAAGCTGGGTGCATATTCTTATCTTGAAAAGCCTTATGATTTTGAAAAACTTCTGGAAGAGCTCAAAAATGCATACGAAACAAGACTTAGGAAAAAATTCGAGCACGACAAAAAACGAATGGAAGATCTCGAAATGCTGAGCATGGGATCGAGTCCTTTGGGCATTCTCAGGTCGTTGAGAACATTGGATGATGACCAAAAGTAGAATACCAAAATTCTTGTCGAGATGAATGAAATCCTGCTCTGTTTGAAGTCCATTTGGCTGATCGGAGTGATGGGTAAGATCATACTTTAGTCGACAGCAACGTCGACAACGGAAGAAAGGATATGACAGAAAACAATTTACTGGCCGGCTATAATTCTCGGTCGTTGAACCGGAGCATCATTCTGTTCATTATCTATTGTTCCATAATCCCGCTAATAATCATCATCGGAACGATTTACTATCAGTTCCATAAATCCTACAAGGAAAAAGTCACAGCCCATCTTCGCGAGCTGGTTTACAACCACGCTCAGAATATTGACAATTTTTTACATGAAAAATTGGCCGATATCCGTTTTTTAACGGACAGTTTTGGCTGGGACAATCTGCAAGATGAACCATCCCTAAATGAGCACCTGGAAGCGCTTAAAAAGGATTTTGGCCGGGATTTCGTTGACTTAGGTGTTGTCAATACTGACGGAGAACAAATCACCTACGCAGGTCCATATGATTTAACCAATGCCAATTACTCGGATTCAGAGTGGTTTCACCGAGCAATGCAAAGTAATTACTATATCAGCGATGTCTTTTTGGGATTAAGGGATCTGCCCCACTTTATCATTGCGGTGCGTAGCAGCCGGGATGACAATCATTGGATTTTACGGACGACAATTGATTTTGCTAAATTTACCGCCCTTGTCGAAAATATCCGTTTCGGTCAGACCGGTTTTGCATTCATTTTAAACGATAAGGGAGAATTGCAAACAACACCAGCGATGAAACCTGTCATCGATATTCCATCCGGTAAAGCCATCTATGCTGATTTGTTAGCAGAACCGCCGATATCTTCCGGGGATGTTCGTATGGTCACCAAATCGGACAACTCCGGGAATGAGAACATTTACATTGCGGTCTTACTAAAAAACAAGGACTGGTTGCTTGTGTACCAGCAACGGACGGCTGATGCATTTGCCGATCTGGACAAAACCTTCATGATAACGATGGTGCTCTTGTTCATTGGACTTTCCGGCATCGTTATCATAACCTTGATCCTGCATCAAAAAGTCTTCAAACGAGTAGCCAAAGCAGATTTAGAAAAACAGATGATGCGTAAAAAAGTTGTTGAAACCGGCAAGTTAGCTTCCGTAGGGGAGTTGGCTGCGGGCATTGCCCATGAAATCAATAATCCGGTTGCCATCATGGTGGAAGAAGCCGGTTGGATGGGGGATTTAATGGAGGACCTGACGTTTGACGATGCTGAAAATCAGGTCGAATTCGAAAGATCAATCAAGCAAATTCAAACCCAGGGCAGACGCTGCAAGGAAATAACCCACAAATTGCTTAGCTTTGCCCGCCAAACTGACAGCACTATTGAGGATGTAAATATAAAGGAGTTGCTCGAAGAGCTAGTGGCGTTTTCACACAAGCGGGCCAAGTACAACATGGTGGAAATACACACCGATTTTCCGGAAAACCTTCCTTCTATCAAAGCATCGGCATCCGAGCTGCAACAAGTTTTTTTTAATTTGGTCAACAACGCTATTGATGCCATCGATAACCAAGGCGGAACACTGACTATATCGTGCCGTAAGAAACAGCAGTATATCATTATTACGCTTTCCGACACCGGAAAAGGAATTGCCGAGGCCAACCTGGAGCGAATATTTGATCCGTTTTTCACTACTAAACCGGTGGGAAAGGGAACCGGGCTCGGGCTATCCATCTGCTTCGGTATTATCGAAAAAATGGGTGGAAAAATCGAGGTGGAAAGCTCGGTAGGAGCTGGCACGACATTTACAGTAACGCTTCCTTTGAAAACCAAAGCCAACTGAATACTCTGAAACTTTACATCTAACCGGAGTAAATTAAGAACTTGGCGTAAAGACATAATGACACGCTCACAAACAGATCTAAAATCCGATCCTTTACGGCTTCTTCTGATCGATGACGAAAAAAGTTTCGTTAACATTCTAACCAAGAGATTCCAGCGCCGTAATATTCAAGTTACCAAGGCCTATAGTGGGGCTGAAGCGATTCAGGCGTTGCGGTCCAGTGAGTTTGATGTAGCGGTTTTAGATTTGAAGATGGAGGATATGGACGGTATTGAAGTACTCAAAATTCTAAAAATAATGGACCCCCAACTGGCCGTAATTATGCTGACCGGACATGGATCGGCTGCCGCCGCTAAACAGGGAATCGAATTTGGGGCCTTTGATTACCTCACCAAACCATGTGAGTTGGAAGCGTTACTGGAAAAAATCATGGAGGCTTATGAGCATCGTTTGCGGCATCAATAGCGAATGTGGACTGGTGTAGTTGGTTTGCGTTTATCGAATATTCTGAAAACAGATACCAGCAGGTTGAGAATACAAAATGCTACTTAAATCAAAATGGTTTCAGCTTGGTATGGCTGGGGTACTTTGCATCGTGGTCTTAGTACTGCCCAGACCTGAGGGAACCAAGTTCAGTATCAAAGGCGAAGTCAATCCTGTTTTTTTGGAGCAGATCAATGATAAATTTAGAATTGTCCAGCCGGCAAACAATTCAACGGAAGAAATAATTGTTGAGGTTAAAAATCCGCAGGAAATTCAGGCACCGGGTAAGTACCTGCAGGAAACCGCAGATGGACTAAAGTTGAAAGATCTTCAGATCGACTACGTTGATGGACTCTCACCCAAAGCAAAGCGGTTTTTAGCCGTCCTGGTCATGCTGGTTTTTCTCTTTGTGGTCGAACCCATTCCGCTTGAGATCACGGCAATTTGTATCGGTGTCTTTTTAGTCATCATGGGCATCGGGGATGTCAAAGATGTATGGTCGCCCTATATGCATCCGGTGGTAGTCTTCATTATGTGTTGCCTGATTTTCGCTATTTCTTTGGACAAGGCAGGTCTAACCAAACGGCTCGGCTATTTTATCATTAAAAAAGCCGGCAACAATGTTACCAAATTCACCTTTACGATTGCCATCAGCCTGGGGCTGGCATCCTCGCTTATACATGATGCGGCGGCGTGTGCAATCGGAATCGTGACCATGCTGCCCCTGATGCGGGCGGCCAATATTGAGCCCCATTCCAATACCGCAAAGTTCATGATGCTCTCCCTGCCGTTTGCCTGTGCTAGTGGCGGTATGGGTACCCTTGTCGGCGGTGGGCGAAATATGGTAGCCGCCGCATTTTTGTTTGAATTTACAGGCATAGAGATTACCTTTTTCGAGTGGATCATGTATGCCATGCCGGCGGCCATTATTACCGTACCGGTTGCTGTTAGCGCCGTCTGGCTTGTTTTCAGGCCGGACCCTGAACATATTCTGCCGGAATTCGATGAGGAGCTCGGAGCATGGAGCTCTATTGAAAAACGAACGCTGATCATCTTCAGCCTGGCATTCATCCTGTGGCTAACCAAAGGGATACATGGTATTCACTATTCTGTGACCGGCATGCTGGCTGTTGCCACATTGGTCTTGACAGGTGTTTTGGAATGGGAGGACATCCATAAAAATTTGGAGTGGGGCACAGCCTTGTTCATTTTTGGTGGTGGCATTTCCCTGGGCCTAGCCATGGGAAACACTGGTGCAGCCTCTTATTTCGCTCATCTTTTTTTCCCGATGGTCCAAGGTGGTGGCTGGTTTGTGCTTTTTGTCGGTGTGGCGATTTTTGGTGCACTTGTAACCAACGCCATGGCTAATGTCGCAGCCGCTGCTTTAATACTGCCGATTGTTATTCCCATGGCCCAACTCGAGGGAGTAAATCCCATTGTGCTGGCCTTGTGTCTCGGGTTGGCCACCTCTTTTGCCATGCTTCTGGTTATCGGTTGTCCCCCGAATGCCATCGCGTACAGTTATCGTTATTTTAAAGCATCCGATTTGACAAAGGCCGGTGCTGTGGCCACTCCTATATTGCTGGGCGTTTTAATTATGGTCGTGGCAATCTGGTGGAAGATTTTAGGACTTGTATGAATATAAACGATAATAATCAATCTAAGACTGTTCGTCTGCTTTTGGTTGATGATGAGGATCGCTTCCGTCTGACGTTAGCAAAGCGTCTGGCGAAAAGAGGAATCGCTTCCGACCAGGCGGCCAACGCAAGCGAGTGCCTGTCCATTCTCAAGAAAAAACCGATGGATGTGGTGGTGCTTGACGTTAAGATGCCGGGTATGAGCGGAATTGAAGCCCTTCGGCACATCAAGGACAATTACCCAAAAACCGAGGTAATACTCTTAACAGGCCATGCAACCACCCCAGACGGTGTCGAGGGGATAAAAGCAGGCGCCTTTGACTATCTGATGAAACCGGTCGAGCTGGAACATCTTTATAACAAAATATTACAAGCTGATGAAAAGATTCGTAGAATAGAGGCTGAACAGAAGGAAATCGAATATCGGAAGAAAATTGAACAGCAGATGATCGTTACCGAACGACTGGCTTCAATAGGCACCCTGGCTGCCGGGGTGGCACACGAAATAAATAATCCACTGGCAATAATAAGAGAATCATCGGGATGGATGAAGCAATTGCTAGCCAAAAAAGACTTCGAAAATGTGCCTCGCCGGCAGGATCTTGAAAATGCACTGAACAAGATTGAAAAAAGCATTCAAAGGGCCAGCCGGATCACCCATCAGCTGTTGGGTTTTGTCAGAAAACCCGACCATGCCATTTCGGAAGTAGATCTGGCAGAATTGATGCAAGAAGCCGTTCAATTAATAGAGCATGAAACAAAAAAAAGAAATATTACAATATTGCGCAAAACGGATTGCCCACCGGTAAAGATATGGAGTGCCCCTTCCGAACTAAGGCAGGTATTCCTCAATCTGTTGACAAATGCGGTTCATGCCATTGGTTCGAACGGATCGATCACAATCAGCATGGAAGATAAGGGGGAACATCTGGGAATTTGGATTAGTGATAGCGGCAAGGGCATTCCCAAGGAGAATATGAACAAAATATTCGAGCCGTTTTTCAGCACCAAATCACCCGGGCAAGGAACCGGTCTGGGCCTTTTCATCACCCGGGGAATCGTTGAAAAACTCGGTGGTACGATTAAAGTAGAGAGTACGATCGGACAAGGAGCTCGCTTTTGTATCAGGTTGCCCAAGCATCACATGAATGCTGCTGAATCTGTGTCAACCATCGGTGCGAATCTGGATAACATAATCTTCCACTTGCAGAATGAGAACAATCAGGAGAAAAAATCATCATGATTAAAATACCAACCCGGGTTTTGTTAGTTGATGATGAAATTGACTTTGTGGAAATGCTCAGTCTGAGACTGGAAGAAGTGGGTGAACACGTCACCAAGGCCTACAGCGGTCAAGAATGTCTTAAGATGTTAGAAGAGAAGAATGTTGACGTGGTGATATTGGATATTCTAATGCCCGGTATGGATGGCATCACAACTCTCAAGGAAATTAAAAAGAGGTTTCCTCTGGTTGAAGTCATCATGTTAACTGGCCACGGCACAACTGAGAGCGCGGTGGAAGGCTTGAAATTGGGAGCATTTGATTATCTTTTGAAACCGGCCCACTTTGAAGAATTAACCGCCAAACTTGAAGCGGCTCGCAAAAGAAAAGATGAACAGGAAGAGCGGGTTAGAAAAGCTGAAGTCAAGCTTCTTCTGAGAAAAAGCGGAAATATCTGACCTCAGTTCTTATCGGATGTAACGAAAGATTTTGGGGGACTGAAACGGTTGAAATTATGGCAAAGAATCAGCTTGCGCGCTCGTGTTTACCTGCTCTTGGTCAGCCTGGTGTTTATTACAATGGCTGGAGGCCTCGTCACCTTTTGGCATACGCATCAAATGGATCAGCTGTTAGCCTCGGTTACGGAAAAAAACTTGGCGGCTTTTCAATCTGCGGAAGCCATGGAGATTGCCCTGATCAACCAGAAAGGCTTTGTATCCTATTACTTTATAGAAGGTGACCCCGAATGGCTCAGACAACTGGGCGAGTTTCGCAAGATTTTTATGGACCGATTAAACGGGGCCCTGAATTCAGCTGAAAGCTTACCTGAAAGGGAGGTCTTATACCAGATCAAGGTCGAATATACCCGTTATAGTGCCATTAAAGACCGCGTCATCTCACATTATCAAGAAGCAAGGCGCGAAGCCGGCATCGCACTTCACCGTCAGGTCCGTAGCCTCTTTTTCACTGTCCTGGAATATTGCAGAAATTATAAGGATATCCATGAAGAAAAAATCCTGCAGGCTAAATCGGCCATTAAGATCAAGTCTGCCAATCTCAGGTATATCTCAATAATAGCTGTCTGCACCGGCGTTTCGTTCGCCCTACTTCTGGCGTTTGTTCTGAGACACCAGATTTTGGGACCTGTTCGTCGCCTAACTGCTGAAGTCAGCAGGAAAAAAGATAATCCGGCCGCGAGCAACGAGGTCAAAGCCCTTAGTCATAGTGTACGGGGATTGATTCAAGATGTTAATCAAACCCAATCTGAATTGGAAAAAAGTCGCGAATCCTTATTGCAAGCCGAAAAGATGGCCATCGTTGGGAAATTAGCTGCGGGCATGGCTCACAGCATCCGCAATCCGTTTACGTCCGTAAAGATGCGTCTGTTCAGCCTTAACCGCTCACTGGAGTTGACCGGAAATCAGAAGGAGGATTTTGAAGTCATCTCAGAAGAGATTCGACACATTGATGCCATCATTCATAATTTTCTCGAATTTTCAAGACCGCCGAAATTGAAAATCCAGACTGTCAGTCCATCGGTTGTGGTTGATCGGGTTATCCAACTTTTGGAACACCGACTGAAATCCTATGATGTCAGCGTTCAAATTCAACGAGACCAAATGCTGCCGGAAATTGATGCGGATCCGGAACAACTCAAAGAACTGCTTGTCAATATTGTCGTAAATGCATGTGAAGCGATGGCGGGAGGGGGCTCGATTGTAATTCGGGAGGAAGTTGAGCGAAATCGATTCAAATCGCCCCAGGCTATCATCCGTGTAAGTGACAACGGCCCGGGTATACCGGAATCGATTCAGAAAAAAATATTCCAACCATTTTTTACGACCAAGGAGGAAGGAACCGGTCTCGGCTTGAGTATTGCCGCTCGGATTATCAAAGACCACAATGGTCGAGTTGACATAGAATCAAAGCAGGGCGACGGATCAATCTTCATTATTCGGTTACCGGTCAGGGAGACACGCCATGAGTGATATTTTGGTTATCGATGATGACGATCAGTTACGTAAAAGTTTTCACAAGTTGTTAACCGAAGAAGGCTATAGCTGTGTAAGTGCAACCTCGGGCGAGGAGGGACTCAAAAAAATCCAAAAAGAAATTCCGGATCTGGTTATTTTAGATGTACGGTTGCCGGGGATGAGCGGACTCGAAACTTTTCAGGCGATTCAAGAATTTGAGCCTAAGCTACCGGTCATCATCATGACCGCTTACGCCACCACCGAAAATGCCATTGAAGCCACCAAAATGGGTGCATTCGACTATATCTTAAAACCCTTTGAAATTCCAGATATGCTCACCATTGTTCAGCAAGCGTTAGAAACCAGCCGTTTTATGCGAACCCCCGTGGAGTTAGACGTCACACCTGATAAGGCCTCTGGAGAAGCAATTATAGGTCACAGCAAATCCATGCAGGAGGTGTATAAGGCCATCGGACGGGTATCACAATCAGACGCCACGGTACTGATTCGAGGCGAGTCGGGTACCGGCAAAGAGCTGGTCGCCAGGGCCATATATCAGCACAGTTTTCGAACCGAAAGGCCATTTCTGGTGATCAACTGTGTAGCTATTCCTGAAAATCTGTTAGAAAGTGAACTTTTCGGTTATGAAAAAGGCGCATTTACGGGCGCCACCCAGAGCCGCGTGGGAAAAATCGAACAGGCTAACGACGGAACCGTGTTTCTTGATGAAATCGGCGATATGCCCTTTAGCATTCAGGCAAAGTTATTACGCTTGCTTCAGGAAAAAAGCATTGAGCGGCTGGGAGGCCGAGACACCATTCCGGTCAACGTCCGCATCATCGCCGCCACCAACCGGGATTTAGAAGCTGCATTGACTGATGGCCGATTTCGGGACGATCTTTATTATCGCCTTAAAGTGGTGACCATCTACCTTCCTCCACTGCGTGAACGCTTGAGTGACATACCGCTGTTAACCAAATATTTTCAATCTCATTTTTCCAATGATTTGGATATGAGCAATCCTGGTATCACTGAAGACGCCATATCAGCCCTCAACCAACATCATTGGCCCGGCAATGTACGAGAATTGGCCAACATCATTCAAAAAGCTCTGATCTTCAATCGGGGCGCTCCGATTAGCGCCGAAGACATCAATCAAGCATTAATGGGTGAAAGCGTTGTCCGAAGGCCTGAACCAAACAGCACGGATCAGACGATCCGGCAGTGGGTACGGTACATGATGACAACGGAAAAAGATAAAAACAGGTTTGATTCTATCATGAATCATTTCGGTACCATCATTATCAGTGAAGCCCTGAACCTTACAGACGGCAACCGCACCCGAGCAGCCCAACTATTAGGTCTTTCTCGCCCGACATTGCACACCAAGATCGATAAATATGGTTTGAAACTGGAAACCTCAGTCAAAACGGAATAAATCCTGGTTTCGCGTGACTCCTGCTTGACCTCGGCTTTGCGTTCAATATCAGTTTGCCTCAAACTCTTTGCAAAATGGTGAAATGATGTGAGGGAATGCGATTATGTCAGGATACCCATGTGTTTTTACACCTCGTAAAAAAAATCGACACCTAGTCTGCGCCGCCTTTTAATATAATGAATTCTAAGTAAAAAATTATTAAATATTTTAAATAGTTTAATGAGCACTTTACATGTGGCTTTTTTGGCATACCCTTTGCTTTGACTATTTTATAAAAATCAAAGAGAATTCTAATGAAAAAGGAGTTTACGATACTTGTTGCCGATCGAAATCCTCACGTCCGAAAGTTTTTGAAACGTGAGCTGACGTCAGAAGGGTATCGAGTTCGGGTGGCTGAAAATGCGACCATGGTTTTAAAAAGGGCCTACCACACGGAACCCATCGATCTTATTATAATAGACCCTGACTTTTTTGATAGGGATCAAGACACTTTGATTAAAGAACTTCAAGACCGAGTCCCCCTATTGCCGGTTGTCATCCACAGTTTCCAATCCGACAACGAACCTTACCTAGCTGATTCCAGACATACCTTTTTTATTGAAAAGCGTGAAGATAGCATCGAACATCTGAAAAAAATCGCAAATGATATATTTCAGAAATGACAGCTTAATTCAACCGAATACAAGGGGCTATCTCAAAATCCGAAGGACATCAAGATTGCAGTTGCCATGCCGACATGCAGCTGTTGTGGATATGAAGTGGTGAAATAAGATGTGGTCAGATTCCATATGGAGAAGTACGATACCTTTTTGGGATTCAAAACGGTCTACATCGCCTTAGCCTGTATGCAGAATTTTACGGGTTTTTCCAACTTAACTGAGACGGGAGGTTGTCGTGAAAGAAACAATGGTAAAAGAATTGATGGTTCCGCTTTCAGAATATGCCGTCGTTAATAAAGATGCAACATTATATGAAGCAGTGATAGAATTGGAAAAGTCCCAGAAGGATTTCAGCCGCTCATCTTATCGACATCGGGCGATACTAGTGTTAAATGAAAATAATGAAATTTTAGGTAAAATAAGCCAGATGGATGCTTTAAGAGCCCTTGAGCCAAAATACCGGGAAATCGGAGACACCGGTGAAGTAGCGCGTAGCGGGTTCAGTTTACAGTTTCTCAAGTCAATGATGAACGCGTTCGATCTGTGGCAGAAACCCTTGGCCGATATTTGTAAAAAAGCGGCGAGCATCAAGGTAGAAGATTTCATGTACTCTCCACGCCAGGGTGAATTTGTCAGAGAAAATGCAAATCTGGGCGAGGCAATCCACCAGCTAGTGATGGGTAGCCATCACTCTCTTATTGTCGTGAACGATGACGAAAGGATCGTTGGTGTATTGAGATTGACCGATGTTTTTGAAAAACTTTTTCAAACAATAAAAGCCTGTGGGCTGTAAAGAACAGCAATTTTGCAATTTGTCTTAAGCATAGATGGTTTTGAAAAATTGCGAAATTTAGTACGAAAATTAATTGTATGTCAAAGTATTTCAATATGTGGTAATCGGGAGGAAATTAAGCATGGGAAAAGAAACTGTTTTGTTCAAAAGTGAAGAGAAGAAATCTTCAATCGATATTGCTAATACCCTGCGTCAGACCGCTGACAAGATTGATACTGGAATCATAAACGACCATATTTTACGATGAACTTAAAGATGTTTTTTGTATATTACACCCTGGTTTCAGAGAATATCCGACCGAAAAAATGGCTACTGAGCCGCACCCCGGTTTATTAAGCCCCCTATACTATGCTGAGAGAGTACGAAACATTTAAAAGGAGTCAAGAACTTGAACCCATTTTTTATATCGGCAATTCTCCGTAACCTTCGTCGTCTTAAACGCATATGTCCAGCATGCAAAAAAGGCCAGATCGTCTCTTTAGACCAAAAAAGAAAAACGGTGAAATGCAAATCCTGGGGGACGATTATACCTGAATGATCAATCTAAACATTCTGTTTACAGATCAGCGCTTCTGCAAGGTCTGGCCCTTCCTTAAGGGGTGTCAGTAAAAATGCCCTATAGAACGAAATCAATCCCCCGGCTTGGCCGGCGCTCATGACTTATGCTTGTATAATAAGTCTTATTGCTATTAATCTGTTCATTAACGGAGTACTCCAATGGGAGTAATGATTTTTATCAAACGTGTCTCCGGATGGATCGAACCAATAACCTTATCCCACTTCGCAGGGAGTTGCGAGCCAAGTCATAAAAATAGCCAGGGCTCATTTCACGAACAACCTATTCAAAATTGGATTATCCCGGAGAATTGGTCGTCCTTATGGAATGGAAAACAGCTGATGATTGGATCAAATGGAATGAAATTCAATCTCATGTTTTCAGTTTCAGGGCTATTGATCTCATTTGGAATAGCTTCTCGGGAGGCCTCATTATCTACTGAACTTACAAAAGTTTTAGAAAAACTAAGAAATTAAATTCAGAACTATTCGCCTGAAATCCAGTATTGTTGGCGATAGCACAGACATTTGGGTTGCACCAGATTTTAAGACACGTCAGTAGTTCTGAATTTAGTGAAAAAGATTTCTGCCATGGAAAAACTCATCATCACTGCCGCCATTACCGGCAGCCGGATTACACGCGAAATTACGCCTCATATTCCCCTCACACCCGAAGAAATTGTCCAGTCAGCCTATGAATGTTGGCAGGCAGGGGCCGCCATCGTTCATATCCACGTACGGGACCCTAACACCGGCTTGGCAACCCAGGATGTAGAGATTTTTAAGCAGGTGGTTGAACCATTGCGAGAGAAAACGAATCTGATTTTGTGTCTGACCACCAGCGGGATTCCGGGCAGAAATCTTGCCACCGAAGAACGACTGGCGCCGGTTGATTTAAAGCCGGAACTGGCTTCCTTTGATGCCGGGTCCATTAACCTGGGCGGTACCGTTTTCATCAATTCTCCTGAGTTCCTGGACCGTGCTGCTGAAAAAATGAGGGAATCTGGCGTTAAACCCGAGATTGAGATATTCGATCTCGGCATGATCATCACCAGCCGGCGCATGCGAGATCAGGGTAAATTAGATGACCCGCTTCATTTTCAGTTTGTTATGGGAACGCCCTGGGGTGCCCCCGCAACACCAAAATCATTTCTGCATTTGTATGAACACATCCCGGAGAATTCCACCTGGTCCATCATTGGGGTCGGGAAAGGACACTTGCCGATGTCTACGATGGCGCTTTCGATGGGGGGCCACATCCGTGTCGGTTTGGAGGACAATATCTACTACTCACGGGGTGTTCTGGCCGAGACCAACGCTCAATTTGTCGATCGCATTGTCCGGATATCCAGGGAGTATGGGCGTGAGATTGCAACACCCGCTGAGGCTAGAGATATATTGAGTATTACCCCGAAATAATCTCATTTCTTCTTTCGAATTCGTTCGCGACGTTCGTCCTTCTCCGCCAGTTCCGCCAGGCCGCCGTGACCGAATTTTTTAATTTTTACGCCACCGGACAGTTTGGGGAAATCTTCCATGATGCACAGTTCATCGGGAAGTTTATGGGGCGCAACCTGATCTTTCATGGCTATACGAACTTCTTCTAAAGTAACTGGGTCATCGGCTTTGGGAATCACACAGGCACAAATCGATTCGCCGAGGACCGGGTTGGGCGTTGCGACAATGCATACCTGTTCAATTTTGGGATGGTCGACCAGCATGCATTCGAGTTCATGGGGGTAAATTTTGTAGCCGCCGCGGTTAATCAAGTCTTTGGTACGACCATAAATTTTGATGTAGCCATTTTCTTCCCTGGATGCCAGATCCCCCATGAGCAGCCATCCGGCGACCGTCTGTTTGCGGATTTCTGACGGGTTTTTCCAGTAGCCTTGCATGACGTGCCATCCGCGGATCGTCAACTCTCCAATTTCCCCGTCCGCCAGTTCCTGATGGGTGACAGGATCCACGATCCGGATGCGGGTACCGGCGACGGGACGGCCGATATATTTTTCTCGAATATCGAGGGGCGACGGGTAGGGACACATGGTCCCCAGACCCGGACCGACTTCGGAGGCACCCCAGAAAGAGGTCAGATATACCCCCATCTCCTTTTCCACCCGGGTGATTAACCCCTCCGGGGCAATCATCCCGGCGATGAGACCCGCTCTGAGCGAACTGAGATCATAATCCGGTCGCTTGCTATGGTTAAGTTCCAGGGTATAATGGGGCGGTGCTCCCAACTGCAGCGTAATCTTTTCTCGCTCGATGAGTTGAAACGCTTTTTCGACCTCGAATTTATCCATCAGGACAACGGTTGATTGGAGCAACAGGGGTTGAATCAGGATCGATCCGCAGCCATAGGAATGGGTCATGGGTAAAAAACCGATAAAAATGTCCTCCGAGGACGCGCCGACGCCCAGTGAGTACTCCCATCCCGCCCTGACGGCGGCATAATGGGTGATCATGGCTCCCTTTGGTTTGCCCGTGGTGCCTGAAGTATACAGCAGCATTGCAAGGTCCTGACGGGTATCGATGACCGGTGGGGCAAAATTTTTGGTGCGTCCGGTTGCGATCAAATCATCGAAGGTATAAACATCGGGACCTTTTCCATCTCCAACGAGGATAACTTTTTCCAGGGTTGGCGACACCTTTTTTATATTCAGCACATCGCTGAGATAATCGTGTTCTTCCCATTCGCTGAAAATGAAGACCGCCTTGGTTTCTGAATTGTTCAATATGAATTCTGCTTCGTTTTTTCGATATATCGAATTTATCCATACCGCGATGGCACCCAATTTTTGGAGGGCATAAAATGAAACCATCAACTCATATGAATTTTTCATGTAAATCGCTGCGCGATCGCCCTTTTTTATGTCGATATCCGCAAGGGCGGCAGCCAGTGCATCGGTAGTGCGGTTTAATTCGGCAAATGTCTTTCTCAGCTCGCCATCCACCACTGCGATTTTGTCGGGAACCTGAGCCGCACCTCGCTCCAAGATCTGACCGACGGGTATCGATATTAAATCCTCCATTTTGATTTCCTCAATAATTTGTTAAATTCGCCACGGACGCACACAGGCTCACACAGACATTTTATCCGGGCAATTTGCGGAGAAAAAGCTTTCATTACGCCTAAACCAATATTCCAATTTTCCATTATTCTAATACTCCATGGCATTCGATTACGGCAAAGTCTTTTATATTTGATCTTGCCTAGAGGACCAGGTTTTTCAATGTTAGAATTTATTTGTCCGTGTATGTCTGTGTGAGTCTGTGGCAAACTATAAACAGCAGGAGGCTACCTAAATCTTCAAATAACCCAAATCAGACGATATATCCTCGCAGGCCTTTTTTACCAAATCGATGGCCTGAACGAGTTCAACGTTGGGGCTGCCTTGCTCCACGGGCAGGGCAATCCCCAGGGCCGCCACGACCTGACGAGCGTAATCCCTTACGGGGGCAGCGACGCCCATAAAACCTTCGACAGCTTCTTCTCTTTCCAATACGTAACCCCTTTCACGAATTTGTCCCAAACGTAGATTAAAAGCATCGTCATCCGTAATGGAAAACGGTGTATGACCTTCCAAAGGGAATTGCTGGATAATTCGCCTTGCCTCACTGGGTGCCAGATATGCCATTAAAACCATGCCCAGCATGCCGTAATGCAATGGGCGCCGCCAGCCGATATCCGATGAAATTCGGCGCATGTCGCGTCCCTCACGCTTATCAACATACACCAGATGATTCTCTATTTTTACGCCCAACAAGACCGTTGCATGGGTCTCTTGCTGAAGCGTGTTCATGGGCTGGGCAGCGGCTTGGCGCAGAGAAAATGAAGAAAAAACGATGCCGCCCAGCTCAAACAGCCGCATTCCAAGTTGATAACTTTTTGATCCCGGATCCTGCTGGAGATAGCCGCGGGCAGTCAGATTCGAGATCAATCGTTTGGCGGTGGTTTTGTTGAGCCCGGTGCGGTTGACGATATCGGATAGACTCAAAACCCTGTTCTGGTAGTTAAAGCAGTCCAGAATGTCCAGGGCCCGCATCAATGCCTGGACGGTATAGATTGATTCGCTGTTTGGATTATGTTTCATATTGTGAACCTATAATATATAGATAGAAACCTACATCATGCTGGCGATTTACGTCAATAAAAAAAAATAGCTGCTATACCGATATTATTCGGCATGATTGATGTTCACCTGGAGGATACTCACTTAGGTGGTCTAAGCGATAAATCCTAGGTTGGGTTCATTTGACAGATTGCAGCCAATCTTGTTGGGTTCGCTAATTTTTATTTTATTTCAGTTTGTTGAGGTTCTATAAGATAAGCGGACCCAACATAAATATTGCGTATATCGCGCTTAACCCAACCTACTCTATAGGCAAAGGCAGCGGAGTGGATACCGCGCATTTCATTTTTATTCTTGACACCCTCAACCCGATGGTAGTAGGGTCAAATTTATATTTAATATAGTTTCATATTATGGAACTATATTAAATATAAATTTATCAATCCATAACCCATGGGGAGAGGATCGCTGTGAGATTGCCCAAATTTGAATATTTACAGCCAACACGTATTGCAGAGGCCGTTTCCATGCTACAAAGCAATCCAGCGGCCAAGATTCTCGCCGGTGGGACCGACCTGCTGGTTAACATGAAGCATCGGGTGGAGGTGCCGCCGGTGGTCGTCAATATTAAGATGATCTCAGATCTGGATTATATCCATCATGATAACGGGACGGTCCGGATTGGCGCACTGACCCCGTTGAAGCGTATTTACCAGACGCCGCTCATTGCTGAAAAACTGCCGGCGCTGGCCAGGGCGGCATCGTTTGTCGGCTCTTTTCATCATCAGACCATGGGGACGCTGGCCGGCAATCTGTGTCAGCAAAACAGGTGTAAATATTATAATCAATCCCGGTGGTGGCGAAGCGCCCGCCCGACCTGTTTCAAGGCCGGTGGTGACATCTGCCATGTGGTTAATAAAAAAGAGATCTGCTATTCAAGTTACTGCGGTGATTTGGCACCTGCGCTGCTGGTATTGAAGGCCAGGGCTGTATTGCAAGGAGCGGAGGGCTCACGGGAGATTTTGCTTGGGGAGCTCTTTTCCGGGGACGGTAAAACGCCGCTTGATCTCCACAAGGACGAAATCCTGACCGAGATTATCATACCGGCGGAAGCGCTGCAGGGAATATCAAGCTACACCAAATATGCCAATCGTGAAAGCATCGATTTCCCGATTGTGGGGGTCGCTTTCTGGGGGTCCACGGAGAAAAAGGTGTATCGGGTCGCTTTCACGGCCGTGGATAAAGGCCCGGCTAGAGGCCGCCGGATCGAAGCCTTTTTGGTTGGTAAGGACTTACGTCCGGCCATCCTGGCCGAGGCTTCCAAGCTCGCGTCCAAGGAAGCCGCGCCGGTCAAAAATTCCATTTTTTCTCCTGGGCACAAGCGAAAAATGATGGGCATATTGTTTCAAAGCGCCGTGAATGAGGCCACGAGGAGGTCAGGATAATGAAAAAGGTGATTGAATTGAACATCAATGGCGATACCCATGAACTGCTGGTTTCCCCCAATCATACCCTTCTTGAAGTGTTGCGCGAGAAATTGGGATTTATGGGCACCAAACGCGGATGTGATTTGGGGGCCTGCGGGGCCTGCACGGTGCTCATCAACGGCGAAGCTTATCTATCCTGCATCATGCTGGCGGTGGATGCCGTCGGCAAGGAAATTATGACCATTGAGGGTCTGGCCGCTGGCGGTGACCTGCATCCATTGCAGAAGGCCTTTATCGACCAGGGGGCACTTCAATGCGGATTTTGTACACCGGGTATGATATTGACGGCCGAAGCGATTTTGACTGAAGACGAGCATCCCACCGAGGACGTGATTAAAACAAAGATGGCCGGAAATCTCTGCCGTTGCACCGGGTACAAGAAAATCGTTGAGGCTGTGATGAGCGTCAACAGGGAAATCGGTGAGGAGGCCTAAATGGATAAAGAGCTGAATGTTGTCGGAACCCGGGTACCCATGCTGGACGCCGCCCTGAAGGCGAAGGGGGCGGCCCTGTTTACGGATGACCTTGTTTTGCCCGGCATGCTCCATGGGAGGATACTGCGAAGTCCGGTGCCCCATGCTAGAATTCGGCATATCGACACTTCCAGGGCAGAGAAACTGCCCGGTGTCAAAGGCGTGGTGACCGGCCGGGACATTCCCGATCGAAAGTACGGGATCGTACCCAAGGCCAAGGATGAACATGCCCTGGCAAGAGATAAGGTTCGTTACATCGGGGATGATGTTGCCGCCGTCTGTGCCGTTGATCCGGAGACTGCCGAAGAAGCGCTGGCGCTTATCACCGTGGAATATGAAGCGCTGCCGGCTGTATTTGATCCCCTGGAGGCTAAAAAAGAAGGGGCGCCCCTGATTCATGAGGGTGTCAAAAACAATACGTCTTTTTTTATCAGAAAAGAATTCGGAGATGTCGAAAAGGCCTTTGGAGAATGCGACGAAATCTTTGAGCATTCCTTTTATTCCCAGGCGGTCAACCATGCCCCCCTTGAACCCCATGGGGCCCTGGCCCAG
>JASFFJ010000022.1:0-23383 GCA_050124355.1 Desulfobacterales bacterium
TATTGCCGAGGTTGTCAAGGCACTAAATGCACTGGGCGTTTCCCCGCGGGATCTGATTGCCATTTTTCAAGCGCTGAAAGCCGCAGGCGCCTTACAGGCCGAATTGGAGATTATTTAGGAGATATTATATGGACGATAAAATTTTGCCGACTGCCCATGAACTGGTTTCTATAAATCAGGTTTATCAAAATCAACGGGTTGGCCACCGATTAAAATCCATAAAATATCATACCGGCGATAACGATGATCCAAAACTGCGTGCCGCCTGTGCGGAAATGGAATCTCTTTTTATTTCCCATCTTATTAAGGAGATGCGTGCTACCGTTGAGAAATCAGGTTTTATCGATGGCGGCCAGGCCGAGGAAATTTTTACTTCTCTACTGGACGTAGAAATATCAAAAAAAATGTCAGCCTCCGGAGGCATCGGTTTATCCGCCATTTTGTTGGAGCAGCTGAGCGCTAAGACGACAAGAAAAAATGATCTGAGCTCACAGCGAATTGAAGATGATATAGAAATAAAACCTTAAAGTTCATTATTTTTTCAACCGATAATTAACTTATTAAATTCGTCTTATGGCAGGAAATCCGATCATGAAATTAAATCCTATAATTCAACAACTTTTGGCTGTTATTGGGGAGGAAAAGGAAATTTATCGATCCATGCTGACGTTGATTGATCAAGAAAGTAAAGCAACGGTTCGATCGGACGTAATTGCCTTAACCACAGCAGGAGAAGAGAAAGGAAATATTCTGGCCAAGCTTGCGCTCATTGAAGATCAGAGAAAGCAAGTTGTGAGTGAAATCGCAGACGCTTTGGGATACGCCCCAGGGGATTTGACCATTACCAAAATTTCTCAACTGATAGGAGAACCTATCGCCGGACGGCTAAATCAGGCTGGCGCTGAACTGCTGACGGTGTTGAATACCGTAAAAGCTGCTAATCGCAGGAACAAACTGCTTTTTGAACATTCCCGGGAGCTCTTAAGGGGATCATTCAATATTTTAAGTGAACTGAGCTGCTCCGACACGGTCTATTACCGCACCGGTCATATTCAGAGAACTTATCAGACTGGCAAATGCGTGAATGGCGAAATTTAAAAGGTGGATGGATTATGACAACTATTCCCGGTTTACTGAGTATCGGAAGTAAAGCCCTAATGGCACAGCAGAAAGGCATCAATGTTACCGGAAACAACATTGCTAACATAAACACGCCCGGATATTCGCGACAACGACTGAATATGTCGAGTGATGTGCCGATTATGACCGGCAACGGGCTTATGGGCAGCGGTGTAACGGCAAATAAGGTTGAAAGGGTTTATCAACGTTTTCTAGGGGTCCAAATCAACAATGAAACTCAGAGCCTGGGACAGTGGGAGGCATACAAAGACGCTCTCGAAAGAGTCGAGATGATTTTTGATGAATCCGGTGGATACGGATTGAACCAGGTTATGAGCGAATTCTGGAATGCTTGGCAGGACCTCACCAATAACCCGGCCGGATCGGTTGAACGCACCGTCCTTGTGGCTAAGAGTGAGATGCTGACGGCAACTTTCTCTAAAAATTATGAAGATCTGAAAAAATTCCAGCGGGATATTGATTGGAACATTGAGGGAGCTGTTGAAGAAATAAACCGGTTGTCTGAGAGTTTGGTCCAACTCAATCAGAAGATTATCCAGGTTGAATCCGGCGGTCATATGGCAAATGACTATCGGGACCAACGCGATTTCGTGCTAAAAAAACTTTCGGAGTTAATTGACATCGACAGCTTTGAAGATGCCAATGGCGGTGTCACGGTTTCTGTAGGCAGCGGGCAGGCCCTTGTGGAAGGCACGCATACCTATAAATTGTCGACCCAGCCCAATGCATCCGGTCATAAAGATCTGACCTGGTTGGACAGTTCCGGCAATCCAGTGATAATAACTAACAATATTTCCAAGGGTAAGCTGAAAGGCTGGCTGGATGCCAGGGATGTCGACATTGAAAACTCATTGAAAAAGCTGGATATCCTAGCTCAAAATCTAATGACGGAAGTCAACAGCCTTCATGCAACCGGTTTTGGACTTGATGGTTCGACCGGCAATGATTTTTTTACAGGAACTGCATTGGCAACCGGCATTCAGGTCAATCCGTTGATTGCCAATGATACCAACCTGATTGCCGCTGCGGAAGGTATCGATAAACCAGGGGATAATGGCAATGCGATTGCCATTGCCAACTTGCAGGAAGCGTTGACGATGAACGGCAACACTACACCATTTGGTGCCTATTATGATTCAATGGTCAGCGCTGCCGGCCTTGCGGTCCAACAAGCGACCTCATATTATGATCATCAATCTCAGATGGTGCTTCAGGTGGAAAATTATCGAGAATCGATCTCCGGGGTTTCCATTGATGAAGAGGCGGTCAATCTAATCAAATACCAGAATGCCTATCAGGCAGCCGCTAAGTTGATTACTACCGCGGACGAAATGATGGAAACGGTAATGGCTATGATCTAATTATAAATTTAATTTTTGGCGGAGACCATTATGCGGGTAACCCAGAATATCACCACCAGTAATTTTATCAGATACATTCATCAACATGCTGAAAATCTCCTTAAGACCCAACGGCAGATTGCTACGCAAAAGCGTATTAACAGAAGTTCCGATGACCCCATCGGTATGGGACAGGTGCTCGGTTACAGAACCAATTTGGCCGCAACCGAACAATACCGAGAAAATATTGAGAAGGGAATCACCCGGCTTGAATTCAATGAGGCAACCCTGGATTTAGCCTCCGATTTAGTCAACACTGCCAGACGGCTGGCGGCCGATTATTCCGGTTCGACCCTTTCCGTTGGTGAACGGCAATCCCTCGCGCTTCAGGTCAAAGATTTATATGATCAGGTCATGCAAATGGCAAACTCTAAGTTTAATGGGAATTTTATTTTTTCCGGACATGCCACTGACACTGCACCGTTTTCTCATATCGGTGATTATAGCGCAGCCTACAATGGTGATGATGGAAAATTACGCATGATGGTGTCCGATAACGTGGAAGTCAACATCGTTGCCGACGGTCGTAATATTTTT
Organism: Desulfobacterales bacterium; assembly: GCA_050124355.1. GTDB lineage: Bacteria > Desulfobacterota > Desulfobacteria > Desulfobacterales > JAFDCJ01 > JAFDCJ01. The sequence continues at coordinate 3,078 of JASFFJ010000022.1, forward strand.
CAGAATGCTGCCAATGGCGGGGTAAATATATTTGATGAATTAAAAAGTTTAATCGATGGATTGGAAAATCCTGATCCAGTGGCCGGCAGCGCTCAAGTCGAGGCAGCCATCAAGCCTCTGCAGGACGGCCGGGACCAAATTAATAGCAGAAGGTCCGAATATGCGCCTGTCCTATATCGATTAAAGGCTACAGACGAATACATGACCAACTTAAGACCCAAAGTGGAAGAGGCTTTGGCAAAACTGGAACAAGCCGACATCACAAAAGCCGTGGTAGAATTACATAGTTTGGAACTTGCGTATGAAACCACGATTGCGACAGCAGGCAGAATTATACAGCCGAGTTTGTTGGATTTTTTAAGATAGGTTAGACCGATGAATAAATGCCTTCCTGCAATTCTACTTTTTCTTTTTTTATTCTTTGGATTGGCTCGTTCAGGTACCGCAGTGACCGGTAAAGATCTGGTTGAACTGAAAAAAGCCGGGATCAGCGACAAGACGATTCAGCTTATCGCTAAGGAGAAGGTGGTCGAGACCGCTGCATTAAGCGTGGATGAAATCGTCAAGTTGAAGAAGATGGGTGTGAACGAAAAGACACTACAGATATTAATCAAGGAATGTTCATTTTTAAACAATTCCGAACCCGTCATATATGGCAGGGAAACACAGTCTATCCGACATATCAGCGCTCAGGATGTCATCAATCTTAAAAACAACGGCGTCAGCGACAGTGTTATTCAGTCCATCATAGAGGCAACCAACTCCAGTGATGAATTGGACCGAGAACGGGCCTGGCAGATGCTGAAGAATCTGAACCTGAGGATCTATACAAGGGGTGACCGCTAACTCTGCATACAGTCCTTGGATTCGGATATCAGACAGAGATCATGACCATTGTTTGTCATAAATGCCGCCACTATTATGTTACATGGGAGCCGTATTTTCCCCATGGCTGTCGTGCCATGAATTTCAGATGTAAACGTTTGCCGATCAATGAAGTCCGCATGACGATGCGCGGAAAAGATTGCCTCGCTTTTGAAGTGAAGAAACAAAGAGTATCATATCAGAATCAAGGCGCCATGGGCAGGCGTCAGACAGATAGTCTAATAATATCCCAATATCGCAAATAACTATATTCGAGCATCTCTATATTTTTCTACCCCAGCATTTCATGGCCTCAATCGGTTGCAACCCAAACAAAGCAAAGCGCCAAATTTTCGACACTAGACCGCAATTTCCACATCATTTTGGCGATGGATCTGAGATTCTCAAGTTTCACACTTTGATAACTTAGTTAAAGCTAATATACTGACAACGAAACCTCTTCTGCTCTAATACTGGCGGTTTGGCCGATAAGACCTAAAAAAAAACCCTGTTAGGGGGGGTACCTAACAGGGTCAGTCGGAGGTGGGAATGAAGGAAAGGAGGAAACTTCATTCCTTTTATGCCTTTTAATGAAGCAAATTGTGTGCCATTTGGTTAAGTAAGACTAAAAACGTTTGTCATTATACATTTTTGGTGAATAATTTAAATAAAAAAACTATTAATAACAAAGTATTATAAAATTTGCACAAAATTGATCTTTTGTTCAACTTATTTTACCAAAAAAGAGATATTCATCAAAACCGCCCTCAATTCCGTCAAAATTCCGACACTAGACAATTTTTTGAGCAATAACAGTCAAGTATTCATATCTGATGCCGATATAGAACTTGAAGATGCTGTTTTGAACAAATTTGATATCTCTAACAACTTTTTTAAAATTCAGTAAATACTGAGGAACTAACGAAAAACGTTAAAATCTGATGTCGGTACTGCCTAAAACGTTGTCCGTAACCAAGGCGGCGGCCCTATGTGGTGTCGGGCGCACAACAGTGGGTTACTGGATTCGAACAAAAAAGCTTTATGCCCGCCGGGTAGGCAGGAATTACAAAATTCTGATTGAAGATCTTTTGTTTTTTCTCGAAAGCAACGGCCAACAAGTTCCAGTCGAACTATCTCACCAGAAGTTTGACAGGCCGATTTTTAAAAGTTTTCAAAATTGCTGGCAACATTGGGACGGCAGCGGCCATGCCAAAAACTGCGGTGATTGTATCGCCTTTAATAATCAGCTGCAGGCTTGCTTTTCTGCAAGAGACAGTGGATTACTTAGATGTTCGGAATGTTACCAATGTTCCTATTACATAAAAACAATTTATCCAAGAATTCAGTTCATCCATCAAATTAATATGCCGGCAGCTATCATTAAAGATTTTCATTTGTGGGGCGGTAATGCCCATTGTGCTGAGCTATGTGAAGTTCAACCAAGAGATCTGGTCGGCATGGCAATCGAAAAAATTGTACATGCCAGCTCGCTGGCGACAATCATTGTAGCGATTCGGAAGATGATGTTGGGAAATTTGGCATTTGAAAATAGTTGTCGTATATCAGTACATAACAGCCGGGGAGATCGGCGAAAAATTCAAGTATCCGCCTATCCACTGCGGGAACCTGAGGGCGTTTTTTTGGTATTGGGGATGCCTGAGCATTTAAATTAAAGTCTAATTGCATGAATTTTGCATAAATTTTGGTAAATTTAAAATAAGTGTGTGTCATAATTTCACTTTGAGCATAAAGTGGTAACCATCAAGTCCGGTCAATTCGGAGCAGGAAATTTCAAGCTATGAAAATCTTAACTACCGAGCAAGTTTTACAATCCTTGCAGCGCGAACCAAAGAACAACGTTCAGACGCTCGCCGATAAAAAATTTAACGTCATCCTAAAAGATAGATTGAAAAATACCGCAACGCCGAGCACCGGCACTTTGCAGGCAACTTTCATAAAGCCAACGCCGGTTCTTCACCCAACTTCAAGAGGGTCATCAGATCAAATATATGCGGCTGATAGCATCGAGGACATGATAAATATACTCGATGAATACCGTGAAAAATTAGCCGACCCCCGAATTACAATGAAACAGCTCGATGCGGACATAAAGGAAATGACACGGGGAATGGAAAATCTTGCCCATCTGTTGGAATCCCATCCGGTTGATGAAAGGCTTCGAAATATTTTTAACCAAACCATGGTGACCATATCCTTGGAAATAAGCAAATTTTACCGAGGAGACTATATCTCCGCCTGATTTGCGGTCAATGAACTCAGTTCCCACCCAAAAACAGGAGCGATATTTAAAAAGGATCCAGGCTTACATCACCAGAATGCCAAGTTTGTCGACGACTGCCATAAAAGTTCTGGAGACCTGTAATGATACCCGTGCTTCTGCAAATGATCTTCATCGAATCATTTCTTTTGATCCCGTTTTAACCGCCAGGGTATTAAAATTAATTAATTCTGCTTATTACTCCCTGAGTGTCCCGATCACTTCCTTGACTCGGGCGATCGTCATGCTGGGTTTAAATACCGTTAAAAACCTTGCCTTGAGCTTTGCGATTTTAGAAAATTTACGAGGTAATCGACACTTTTCTGTTTTCTCACCGGAGGACTTTTGGACGCACAGCCTGTGTGTCGGAGTAATCGCCAAATCCCTCGCATCAGTTATCGGACATACACCTAAGGGTCTGGAAGCCTTTTTTATTGCAGGTCTATTACACGATTTGGGAAAAATACCGCTGAATCGGCAATTTCCGGAAGAGTATCACCAGGCATGGGAATTAGCAGAGAAAGATCAAGATACTTTGCGTCATTACGAAAGTAAACTTATCGGTATGGATCATTGTACGGTTGGCTGCATGATTGCAAAAAAATGGCGTCTGGGGTCAACGCTGATAGAAACACTCTCACACCATCACAATCCGGATGTTAGCTCAGAAGCTAATCGAGATTTTGTTTTAATCGTTTCATTGGCCAATCGATTTGCCAACTATTTGCGAATTGGCAACGCTGGCGATTGTGTTACCCGCAACCAAGAGATTGAATACTTAAATGCTAAAGTAGGGGCGAATTGGACGATGTTGTATGAAATGAGTGAAACCGTAATGGACGAAATCGAAAAAGCAAAAATTTTTCTTGAGATTGCGCGGAAGGATTAGACAAGGGGACAGCATATTATCGACTGAAAATGTTAGGTCGGCTTGCCTCCGTCCTGGAAGCCCTGCGAGTCGGAGGATCGGTATTAAAAAATATATCCATAAAAGAAACAGCGATCCACCGGCCGATAAATATTAATCCTTTATGTTCCGAAGGCCAATTGCGGTTTGATTGGTTTGGGTTAAAATGATGAAGTTAAAATTTTGGGGGGTCAGAGGCTCCATTCCCAGTCCAGGGCTCGACACGGTCAAATATGGCGGTAATACGTCCTGCCTGGAGTTACGTTTTCATAATTCCGAAAGGGTCATCATCATTGACGCCGGATCGGGTATGCGATCTCTGGGCGATAATATGATTGCCAATAATTCCAAAAACGATCGGCTGAAAGCCGACGTTTTATTGACCCACACTCACCTTGATCATATTCTCGGTCTCCCTTTTTTTGCACCAATATACAATTCCCAAACGATTTTGAAAATTTATGGTCCGGTAACCTGCGAGGAGTCCCTGCTTAAAGATGTGATTGGCGGACAGTTCTCTTATAGGTACTTTCCGGTCCGCCAGAACGAATTGGCGGCCAGCATCGAGTATATCAATCTCAAAGAAGGCCAATATGATCTTGGCGAAGGGATTAAGCTTACAGCCAAATACATGAATCACCCATTGCTTTCTCTGGGCTACCGTATTGAATGTTGTGGGAAGATCATTTGTACAGCCTATGATACAGAGCCTTTTTACAATGTTTTTAGCTCTGATACAGCTGATACGTCCCAGGATGAACTCCTCGCCTCGGAAGGAGCGTTGGTTGCCCGGGAGGAGAATCAAAGGATGGTGGAATTTTTCAGCGGTGCCGACTTGCTCATTCACGATGGACAATATACGTTAGCGGAATATGAATGCGGGAAAAAAGGCTGGGGACACTCACCGATTGAATATGTTGTTGATGCTGCCAGGCGCGCATCCGTTAAACGTCTGGCTATTTGTCACCACGATCCACTGCGGACGGATTCACAAATCGACGAATTTTCTGAAATCTATTGCTCCAAAGAAGTTAGCGGGAACATGGATACCTTTTTTGCTCGAGAAGGAATGCAAATTGAGATCACCTGAAACCATTAAAGAGCCCTCAATTCTGAAAGACCTTATTCACACCTTAAACTGTCTTCTCTTCTTTAAATATTCTCTCTGGCATTGATAGAAAAGGGTTGTCAATTTTTTCTGCTGATCTTCGGCCATTTCCTTAAATTCAATCGCAAACTCGTATCCTTGGGTCTCTGGATTTCTCCGCTGCCTAATTACCTTGCAGTGTTTTATATTTACCGTTGTATCTTCTGTATCCTCATTTACATTATTGGAGGGAAATATCAGCTCCACATTTTCTAATGTTTCGGGGGATTTCTCTCGCAATTCCATTTCCCTCTTTAAAGTCAACGTGGAAAGGACACCGAGGGTGCCGCCTAAACTGATGTTTATAACCAATAGGTTATAGGATTGGTCATGAATATAAAAACAAAGCCGGGTGCCATGGGGTGCTTCCAGCCTAAAGTGCCCCCTTCGTTGGTAACGATTGACGATTTCCGGCAGCCTAACCCATATCATTTTCTGGGATATCTGCCCGATTCCGGTTTCAAAATTATAATTTACGTTGTCTTTACCGGAAAATTCAAAGCGCAACCGCGGGTCGTCAAGACCATCCGCAGCTAGCCGGAAATTATCGTGGTATTCAATTAAAAAATAGTGCGTTTTTTTCCGCTTGCGAATTTCAGCGATTTGCGTTAAGCGCTCATACTCGCCATTCATTAAATGCATTTTAAGAGGGATAACATCCTGTTGCAGCTTTCTAAAAAGATTTAAAATAGCGCTCCCACGAATTTTATCGATATTTGCCATTATTTCGTACAACCTAAAAAAGGCTTATAATCTGGCTATGTTTTCAGCAAAACCGGGATCATTGATAAGTTTTTTGGCAAAATCTAAATATTTTGCTGTAATGGCCCTTACTGCGAGTTCCAATGCATAGGGTTTGACCGGTTTTTCCAGCAAGTAATTCACGTTTGAGGCCAGACACATATTGACGATGTCGACGTTGGCGTTGCCACTGATAATGATCGCGTCTTCGTGGGCGGCTGGATATTTTTCATCAATGGCATCTAAAAAGGAAAATCCGCTCAAGCTACCAAGAAAAACATCAACCACGAAAATCGCAACGCCAATGTCCCGGTTTAAACAAAAAGATATTGCCTTGTTAAGCTCCGAAAAACAATGTACCTCACCCCAGGTGTAAAAGCTCTCAATTAACTCTGAAAGAATTTCTCCTATACCCGGATCATCATCGAGGACGATAACATCCAATCCATCCGACATATTTTGATCCCCTTGCCCTTTTGCACAGTTCTCACATTTCGAAACTGCCACATCTATACGACACCGCCCCATAATAGATATCCAGACGGCGTCTGTTTAGAGTTTATGATTTTATGACTATCTCCTTAATGCTAAGTGGAAATATTATATTTTTCTATTTTTCGATATACTGTGGTAACATTCACTCCCAGTATTTTTGCTGCTTTTGGTCGATTTCCCCCCGTAACTTCAAGGACCCGTTTGATATGTCGCTTCTCAATTTCATCCAATGATAGTAGCTCCACATTTCTGCGCCGTTCAGGACCCTGATAGGGAAGCAGGTTCCGAACGGAAGCCAGCTCCAGGGTCTTTCCGTCTTCCAACAGCACCGCTGCGGCGATCATATTTTCAAGCTCTCGCACATTTCCCTGGAAGCGGGATTGAAGTAGACGTTCAGCCAGGTCAGGTGCTAAACTCTGAATTTTCTTTTTATTGGCTTTGGCATGGATTTTTAGAAAATGATTGGCGAGCGGTAGAATATCATCTTTCCTCTCTCTTAGTGGCGGAATTCTGATGTTATACATGTTTATGCGGTAAAACAGATCCGCTCGAAAACGTCCTTTGATAATTTCTTCGTTGATGTCACGGTTAGTGGCGGCAATGATACGTACGTCAATATTTCTAACTTCAGTACTCCCCAGACGATAAAATTGGCGTTCCTCTATCGCTCTTAAAAGTTTGGCCTGCAAAGATGGATCCAGTTCAGTAATTTCATCCAAAAATAAGGTGCCTCCGTGCGCCGCTTCAAAAAAGCCCCGCCGATCACTTCCAGCATCGGTATAGGCGCCTTTTTCATGGCCAAAAAACTCATCTTCGAATATTGTTTTACTAAACGATGCCATGTTAACGGCATAAAAGGGTGCTGAGGAACGGTTGCTTAGCCGATGGATGACCCGAGCCAGCATTTCTTTGCCGGTTCCGGATTCGCCATTAATCACAACGCTATAACTCGTACCGGCCACAGCCTCTACTTGGTGAAAAACCAGGGCCATGGCTTCATCTTCAGCAACAAGGTCTGCAAAAGCCTCGGGATGTTTCAAATTTGAAATTAATTTTTTTCCGCCGTATCGCTCAAGTTCGTTGCGAAGTGTATATTTTTTCAGAATGCGATTAACCAAGGCGATGAGTTTTTCGCTATTAAGCGGTTTCACCAGATAATCAGATGCTCCCAAAGTCATGGCTTGAACAGCAGTGGCAACATCATCGCTGGCGCTGACAATTACACATTCAGGATCAGGAAATTCATTTTTGATTTTCTTGAGAACCTCCATGCCGTTTAGATGCGGCATCATGAGATCCAACAAGATAAGCTGAAAGGAATACTTTCGAACCAGCTCTAAGGCATTTCGGCTATCTGACAGCAGAGCCGGCTCAGGCAGGCCCGAACTTACCAAAGTTGCCTTAATACTCAACAGGAGCCCTTCATCGTCGTCAATTACGAGGACCGGTGTGTGTGTGTCGGGAATTGATTCCATTATAGGTGTGATTTAGAATTTCTAAGTCTTAATACTACTTATATGTTAAATTGAAATCCCAAAAAAATCAAGAAATACTATCTTGATTTAAAATTTTTATATAGAAAATTTAGTAGGTTAAGGTTGGATTTAGAAAAATTAGCGGAGTGAGTCGTCAAGAGGTGTAAAGTCAGCAGCATCCTTCAACTCATAAAGCTTTCGAATCATAAGCGTTAGGCTTTCACGCCAGGGTTTCGGTTTAATTCCGAAGTTTGTTCTGATAAGATGGCAGTCAAGAGCCGAAAATGCCGGTCGTTTGGCTTTTGTGGGAAAATCAGCGGTAGTAATGGATTCAACCCGAGATGTTTTTACATCCCCGTATCGGCGGGCCAGTTCAATTATTTTTTCCGCAAATTCGTGCCAAGATACAATTCCCTGACCGCAATAATGGTAGGTTCCCCAGGTTACTGATGAATGCTGGTGCCATTGTTCCGCGATGGATAATATCGCTATCGCTAAATCAACGGCACTGGTAGGGGAACCATATTGGTCGGACACTACCCGGATATTTTCTTTGGTTTCGGAGAGCTTCAGCATCGTCTTTACGAAATTTTGACCATAGACACCATAAAGCCAGGAGGTGCGAAGAATAATATGTTTTCTTAAATTCAATCGAATTTCTGTTTCACCTGCGACTTTACTGAGACCGTAAACCCCTATCGGTGAGACCGGATCCGATTCGAGGTAGGGTGCCTTTTTTTGACCGTCAAAGACATAATCCGTCGAAATATGAAACAGCGGAATCTCTCTTTCTGCGCATACTTGTGCCAGATTCGTGCAACCGGTTTTGTTTACTGCAAACGCAAAAGATTCCTCGATCTCTGCTTTGTCCACCTGGGTATACGCCGCCGCGTTGATCACACAGACAGGTTGGTGTCGGTCAGTGAAATTTCGGACGGCCTTCACATTGGTGATGTCCATCTGGTGGTGGGTCGGTGCCTTAACATCATGACCTCTTGCTTGTGCCTCTTGCCATAATTCGCGGCCAAGCTGGCCGTGGCTGCCGGTGATGAGAATATTCATAAGCTCTACAATCTCAAGTCTTTCAGACAAGGATATTGTTGATCTTTATCCGAAAGTATCGGATCTTTAACCGGCCAGTCGATGCCAATAGCCGGATCCGACCACAAGATCCCGCCTTCATCCGCGGGACTGTAGTAGTCGGAACATTTATAAGCAACATGGGCGCTTTCGCTAAGGACGCAGAAACCGTGGGCAAACCCCCCGGGGATGAAAAGCTGGCGTTTGTTTACTTCAGACAGCATGGCACTCGACCATTTTCCGTAGGTGGGGGACTCCGGCCGAATGTCAACTGCCACATCAAAAATTTTTCCGGTAATGGCTTGAACCAGCTTTGCCTGTGGTTGGGTGATCTGAAAGTGTAAACCCCTTAGCGTGCCCTTTTTTGAAAACGAAAGATTGTCCTGTACAAATATAGCGTCCAGGCCGGCGGATTGATACCGCCTTAGATGGTGGGTCTCCAAAAAATATCCACGCATATCCCCGAAAACATCCGGTTCTATGATTAAAAGTCCTTCAAGCGATGTTGGTATAATATTCATGATTAAATCATTATCGAAAATTATCAAAGCTCTTATGGTAGTTGACGCTAATCTAATTTCCGGCTAATTTGAACCATCAGATCAACAATCTCCTGGTAGGATTTAAGCTCAGAGAGCCACTCTTGAGGTATTGCGTCAATACCCAGGTGGGCACCCAATATCATGCCCACAATCAAGCCTCGGGCTGCAGAATCGCCGCCGGCCATGGCATTTTCAATCAAGCCTTCCGCTAAATTTTCTTCATACTTGGCAATTAAGTGCACCACACAGGGAAAAGCTGCCTCTATTTCGCACATTTGTCCCAGATCAAGCATGGCCTGGCGGGTATCTAATTCAACACTGTTTAAGCCATCTGTTACCCATTTATCATATGGATCCCGCTTAAAACCTTCCCCCAGCACTTGCTTGATGCCAGCGATGGGTGTCTCGCCGTGTAATACCTGCCAAACGACCCGGCCAAAGAATTCCGCGCTTTCTATAACCTGGCGATTATTATGGGTGACAGCGGTTTGGGCGCGGGCTGCGGTCGTTAACTTATTCAAGTCATTGCAATAAAAAAAGGCCAAAGGTGCTATCCGAGAAGCCCCGGCGAGATCATCGGAATCAGATCCGGCATTTGGTGGATGTTCACCGGCTGCAATATTTTCGAGGGTTTCCTTGGTGGCCCCGTCAAAATAACCCTCGTAGCTTTTAAAAAAAGTTTGCCAAAGGTCAGCGAAATGATCGGGATCAAAACCGGAACTGTCGGCAATGGATTTCAGCAACAGCAAGGTTTGATCTCCGTAATGTGTGAGCTCGCCGAGATCTTTGGTGGGATGGTAGGTCGGTCTTTCCGGTTTGATGTATTTATCCACCCGACCCCATTTTTTATCAATCACGTTGGTGTTGTATATCCAGTGAACTCCCAGGGCGAGAGCATCGGCAGCAAATGATGCCAGAAGCATGGCTTTTGCATTATTGTTCATCGGATTTCTCCTTTGAAGGATTGAGTATGTCACTAAATTTGAATCTAATCGATAATATTAGGCTTATTTTGAAATCTTCAATGTTCGAACGTTGGAAATTCTCGTGATGCCATTCCGTATTGGCTTTTAAGTATCAGGTCATTTGGGTAAATATAGTCTGCTTATCTGGACAAGGCTCTTTCAATTCCGCAATCTGTGAAAATATGTGCGGTGGGATTCTATTAAATCTAATAGGGTAGGGTTCTTGTGAAATGGTTTCGTCATCTTCTAACGATTGGGTATTTTCAATACCCCGATAGAGCAAAGGTTACACTTGGCCGGTACAGGCTTTTATTGTTTAGGGATGGCTGCGATATTCTGTCTGAATCTGGTTCATCATTTCCAGCAGTTCTTCTTCCTCGATGATCCCTTTTTGGAGCAGTAATCGGGTTATCGCTTCGAGCTGGATGGTTGTTGAAACCAGAAGTTTTTCAAAACCGGCTATCTTTCTTGAATCAAGGTCTTTTGACAGAAGCAGATCTTTGAACGGACGTCCGTCTCTGCGATCTTTTACTGTGCGCCTTTCCTGCCCAATGTAGTCCGATTTTATCCACCTGCGGTTGAACCCGGAGCGTCTCTCCAGGTTATCTAATTCAACTGGGAGTTTGGGATTTTTCATAAAACGAGATCCAACTTGAATTGGCGATGATAAAAAGAAAAGAACGTATCAAGATTCTTGTCACCCGAAGGATATCACAATGAAGTTTTTTAGATAAGTATAATATATCGATGCAGGAAGGTCAAAAGATTAAAATGCTTATTTGGTATGAAGACTGCGCAGGCAGTGGTCTAAAATTTTAGCTTTCTTAGCTTATTCTTTTGGTATTTCTTCTTTGGATTTAACCCAAAAATTCAAAATGGCTATCGCCAATATGATAGCAAAAAGATACGCTGAAAAGACAAGCAAAAAATTCAGGATTATTTTTGTCCACATTCCTATATCCTCGATATGGCGGCAGGCTTACCTATTATATCGGTGTTTTTTGGGAATTGCATTAGGCCCTTAACAGGATTTATTTGACATTATCTTTCAGGAGAACAGAGGTTAGATGTTTCGATAAAAGCGGATCAGCCCGGCCAGGGACACTGAATCAAACGGTTTATTCGAAGGAGATCTTCAGTAATGAAGCTTAACATGGCGGGGAGGAGAGTTGTTTCAAGCTTAAGCGTGCCGGAACCGGTTTACCCAATTTTATGTAGCCAGATCCTCAAGTAGAGAAAAAAATTCTTGTTCGTTTGAATGTAAAATTGCATGGTGCAATAACTCTAAAACAATTTTTTAAATATTTTGAAAATCAGATTTCAACAAGAATTAGGGGTTTACAAAACGCTATATTTATCCTGAAGGTTTTGGCCGAAGTTAATATTGAGCATTTCCCACAATAGGCACAAAATTTGCTCGTTTGTCATGAAATTCTTCGAAGAATTCTTTATTGGAAACGTTTATTGCGAGAGCGATAAACCAACCTTCGTTTGTCTTCCCATGGTGGGTGGACGGACACAAAATTCAAGGATTCAATGTCTTACTGACTTTGGACCTGTAAACCTAAACTTTAATTATAAGGAGTATTGAATGACAAACAAAAAATTTTTTAGCATTAGTCTAACCCTGATGGCTCTTTTAGCACTTCTTATCGTTAACCCGGCTGTTGCTGCTGAAAAGAAAATTAAAGCAGGCACCGAAAATGAAACTGTGGCATCGATAGAAAAGATCAACATCAATCAGGCGGATGCAAAAGCCTTGACAACCCTGAAGGGAATTGGAAAAGACCGCGCGGTTATGATAGTTGAATACCGGGAAAAGAATGGTCCTTTTGAGAAAATCGAGGACTTAATGAAGGTGAAGGGTATCGGCAAAAAAATATTTGAAAAGAACAAGCATCTACTTTCTGTTTAATGTCGGAAAACGATTTATCTAAGAATGTTATAAAAAGATAATGTAGTTTTGAAAAATATGACGGGCCATTGGGTGAGCGTGACATTTCTCCCAATGGCCCATTTCTGCTCACGTTTTTCGGTTCAGCTATCCCATCAGTTTTAAAACCGTTTCAATTGGATCAATTGAGCGATTCCAACAGTTTAAGATTGAGCATAGTTTAAGAAAAGATGCATCCACACCCGAGAATTTCTATGAACAACAGAATAATTAGCCGTGTCCTTAGAATTTCAGCACTTATTTCGAAAACTAGGTTTTCTCAATGTCTGAATTCTGGATTTCATTTGAAATCGAGATTAGGTAGATTATCGTTCCTAATAAACAAGAAACGGCTACTGCTCCCGCACCAATCAATAATAGTATGTTGATGATTATGCCTCCCAAGGATATAAGATTTAGAAAAACCAATCTTGTTGAAATTTGGTTAGGTTTAATACTTCTCTTTGAATTAGTCGCAAAAGTTATGCCAGTTATATAGCTTTTAAGTTATAAAAAATTTCACATCTGATGAGTTTTTATGAATATTGAGGATTAGGGATGTTTCGATAATTGAATTGATTAAAAATAGAAAAGGATCTATGATTTTCTCATAAATCCTTATTTTGTGATGGTAGCGGGGGACAGATTTGAACTGCCGACCTTCGGGTTATGAGCCCGACGAGCTACCAGACTGCTCCACCCCGCATCAATTTTTCGCGTACTATTTTTAGCGGAACACCTTTAGTTAGTCAAGGATTTTTTTTGGATGCTCAACATTTATTTTTTATACTGTCAATAATTTGAGCTGCGGATATATCTTCAGTGATGGGGATCAGTTCGATACGTCCTCCGTAGTTTTCGACAATTTTACGTCCCAATACTTCTGCTGAATCGTAGTCGCTGCCTTTTGTCAAAACATCGGGTTGAATGGCGCCGATGACGCTGTCTAATTCATCGGTGGCAAAGACAACCACATAATCCACGCTGTCCAGGGCACTGAGGATCCGAACGCGCTCAGGGGCACCGATAACGGGTCTGCCAGGGCCTTTCAGGCTTTTGACAGAGTCATCGTCATCAATGGCGACGATCAAAGCATCGCCAAGCTGTTTGGATGCGGAAAGGAGCCGGATATGGCCCGCGTGCAAAAGATCAAAACAGCCGTTGGTCATTACAATCCGTTTACGGTTTTTTCGCAGCCTCCGGCAAAGCTGGGAAATTTCGTCCAACGACTTGTATTTGGAACCAATGTCTGCGGATGTTTGCTGTAAGGCCTGCAATAGTTCCATTTTACTCACGGTTGCCGTTCCGACTTTACCGACGACAAGCCCGGCGGCGGTGTTGGCCAAGGTAACGGCATCTTTAAGCTGCAGACCACTGGCCATGCCAAGTCCCAAGACGGCCAATACGGTGTCTCCGGCACCGGATACATCATAGACTTCTCGGGCCTTTGTGCTGATCTTATGTGGCTGACTGCCGGGTTCAAAAAGGACCATGCCGTCTTTACCGCAAGTGATGAGAAGTCTCTCGATGCCGGATTTCTCCATCAAGATATTTCCTGCGGTCACAACGCTTTTTTCGTTTGTAATTTCCACGCCAGAAGACAGGGAGGCTTCTTTGCTGTTGGGGGTAAGCAATGATACACCTGAATATTTTTCAAAAGCCAGCCCTTTTGGATCGGCAATCGTTAATTTTTTGTTGTTTTTGGCGATTTTAACCAGATCGGCAATTAGAGAGCGGGAAATTACGCCCTTGCCGTAATCTGAAATTAGTACTAGATCGACCTTAGGGATGATTTTTTCAGCCAGCGCCTTAAGGGATCTGAAGGTTGAAACAGATACTTTTTGTTGCGTTTCTCGATCAATGCGAAGCACCTGTTGGTGGTCTGCAATTATCCGCGTTTTTTTCGTTGTCGGTCGTGAGTTCTCCTGAATAACTCCCCGGGTATCCACGCCGAGATCGTTTAGCTTATTCAGTAAGAGTTTGCCGTCCCCGCCCGTGCCGGTCACACCGAGTACGAAAACTTGAGCTCCCAAGGCCACCAAATTGTTGACGACATTGCCGGCGCCTCCCAGTGTGTAGTCCTCATTTTTAACCGACACCACCTGAACCGGTGCCTCGGGAGAGATGCGATCCACTTCTCCCCATACATATTCATCAATCATTAAATCACCAGCGACCAGAAGACGGCAATTATCAAATCTTGAAATGTCTATCTGCATGGATTTATATCTCTGGTCAGACAACGGCTTTTGCAATAATCTCTTTGATGAAATCAGGAGGGCGCACTATCTTACCTGCCCGATCGATACACGGATGTTTGGTATATCCTTTGGCCACTTGTGTCTTTCCATCTTCCAGATAAATTTTATAATCGAACTTGAGTCCAGCTTTGATTTTGGGGTCCAGCGAAGTTTCAATCACCAAAACATCATCGTATTTGGCCGGTCTGGCATATTTGCAGTGGGCTTCGGATACAGGGAGAAATATGCCATTGTCTTCCACGGCTTTGTATGAAAGTCCCAGGAACCTGAACATTTCACTGCGACCTACCTCAAACCAGCGAAAGTAGTTTCCATAATAGGCCTGTCCCATGTTGTCGGTATCTCCGTAAATGACACGACAGGTTGTGCGATGGCGCAGCATAATTGGTTCTCCCCGGAATGACTGATAAAACCTATGATTGACCCGCTGACGGCGGAAAGGTATTTTTCTTCCTATATTCTATAATCTGAGTGCATCTTTAATTCGTCTATCGTCATTTGCAGCGCATCATTTTTTTCGGTCTATCAATTCAAGAATTCGCTGCTTCAGTTCGTTGTAGCTAAATACCGCCGGGATTTCAGCGAACTCCTTTTCTACATTTTGCGGCGGTCGATATAAAATTGCATGATCGGCTGCTTTGAGCATGGTGATATCATTATAGGAATCACCGATAGCGATAACTTCGTAATTCAGAGTTTTTAGCGCAAGAGCGACTTTTTTTTTGCCGTCGGGCTGACGTAAATTGTATCCGCTAATTGAACCGTCAGCCGCAATATTCAAGGTATTGCAAAAGAGCGTCGGTCGGCCCAGCTTTTCCATTAAAGGACCAGCAAACTCAACATAGGTATCGGATACAATTATTACCTGCATCACTGATCTGAGCCAGTCTAATAACTCCATGGCACCCTCCAACGGCTCCATTTTGGCTATGACTGCCTGGATATCAACAAGCTTAAGATTGTTCTCATCCAGAATAGCCAGGCGTCTTCTCATCAGAACATTATAGTCGGATATATCTCTGGTTGTCAGTCTAAGCTCCTCTATACCGGTAATTTCAGCAAAATTGATCCAAATTTCAGGCGTAAAAATGCCTTCTAAATCAGAGCACACAATATCCATATCAATCCGATGTCTCCTTTCTTAACCTTTTGTATTTCAATCCCGTTTTTCATTTTCAATCCGGATGAGAACCGCCTCATTGCTGACGACATCCAGCGCATTGATTTCGTTTAGGGCACGCTTTACGTCAGCCTCCCTTGCTCGATGTGAGAGCATGACCACAGGAACGGCGCCGTTCATTTTGCGTCCTTTTTGGTGGACGGACTGTATGCTGATCCCATTTTTGCCTATAATCCCGGATATGGTTGAAAGAACGCCGGGATGATCGAGCGCGGAGAATCTGAAATAATAATGAGTTATAAGATCATCCATGGGCAGAATCGGTATCTTGCGAATGTTGTCCGGTTGATAGGAGAGCCCGGGGATTCTGCAGACGGTGCCGGATAATATATTTCTTGCTATATCGACCACGTCACTGAGGACTGCGCTGGCGGTGGGCATCATGCCGGCCCCGCGGCCGTAAAGTAATATGTCTCCCGCCGCATCTGCTGAGACCGTGATGGCATTCACCGTGCCTTTAATGGAGGCCAGTAGATTGCCGGATGGTATCATTGTAGGATGAACCCGAGCCTCAACCCGGTTGTTTTCGAATTTGCTGATTGCCAGCAGTTTTATCCGATATCCGAACTGTTCGGCAAATTCGATGTCCAGGGGCGTGATTTCAGAGATTCCTTCAACATAAACATCCTTTAAATTGATCTCCATCCCGTAAGCTAAGGCCGTTAATATCGCAATTTTATGGGCGGTATCGAACCCACCAACATCCAGTGTCGGATCTGCTTCGGCGTAGCCTTTTTTTTGGGCCTCCACCAGTGCTTCCTGAAAGGTAATACCCTCGTCCGCAATTTTGGATAAAATGTAATTACAGGTGCCATTTAAAATTCCGGTCATCGCCTTGATATGATTGGCTGCCAAAGATTCCCGCATGGTTTTTATGGTGGGCATGCATCCACCGACACTGGCCTCAAAAGCCAGGTCGACACCCTTTTGCGCTGCCGTCTCGAACAATTCATTACCGTGACCGGCCAGAAGCGCTTTATTGGCGGTGACAATATGCTTTCCATTTTCAATGGCTTTTTTTATTAAGTCTTTGGCGATGCCCTCTCCGCCGATCATTTCAATCGCGATATCAATTTCAGGATCGCAGACGACGGCATGAGCATCATTTGTTAAGACACCAGCCGGGGGACGAACACCTCGGTCGGTGTCAGTGTCAATGTCAGCAATCCACTTCAAATTCAAGTGCGCTCCCAAGCGGGCGGTCAAAAGGTCTTTGTTTTCAATCAGCAATTTTGCCACACCCGTGCCGACCGTGCCGAAACCAAGCAGGCCGATGTTGATTTTTCTCATTTTTTCACTCCGTTGAACATTGAACACTAGAATGATGACAGACCTGTAGATAATATAACTCCAATAAAAGGAAGTCAAAAATTGTTTTGACTTTTAAGCCGAATGAGTTTAATTTTCAAGGACTTTTCTTTGGCCAACAATCATTGAGGGGAGATTAGCATGACCGATTCTTTAACCTATGCGGACGCTGGTGTGGATATCGACAAGGCCGATAAGCTGGTCGGGACTATCACGGAGATAGCAAATCAAACTCCCCGGATGGGAGTCATCGGTGAGATCGGCGGTTTTGGTGGACTTTTTTCGCCCAATCTCGCCAATCTTGATAGACCGGTACTTGTCAGTTCCACAGATGGTGTCGGCACCAAGCTTAAAATTGCCTTCATGCTCGACAAACACGATACCATCGGTATTGATCTGGTAGCTATGAGTGTTAACGACATCATCGTCCAAGGCGCGAAACCGCTTTTTTTTCTGGATTATCTTTCCATGGGAAAGCTGGATAACCGCCAGGCAATCAGCATTATCAGCGGGATAGGTGAGGGCTGCCGGCAGGCCAAATGTGCGTTGCTCGGCGGTGAAACCGCAGAAATGCCTGGGTTTTACCAGGACAACGAATATGATTTGGCCGGTTTTGCGGTGGGCATCGTTGATAACCGTAAAATCATTGATGGGACTGACATTCGAGTCGGCCATCGGCTTATCGGCATCGCTTCCAGCGGTTTACACAGCAACGGGTATTCCCTGGTACGTAAAATTTGTTTTGAAACACTTAATCTGAATGTCAATGATTACGTGCCTGAGCTTGGCAAAACTCTGGGTGAGGAGCTGCTCACACCCACTAGAATCTATGTTGAACCCATATTGAGTATTTTAAAAGATATGCCGATTCACGGGCTTGCAAACATCACCGGTGGTGGGATATCAAACAACCTTCTTCGGATTGTACCTAAAGCATGCAATGTATTAATTCAAAAAGAAATATGGGATGTTCCGCCTATCTTTTCATTTCTGCAACAGGCTGGAAACATATCAGATCAGGAAATGAGACGAACGTTTAACCTCGGAATCGGTATGATCGCCATCGTTCCGGCAGACGCAGCCCCGGATGTTCTACAACGATTGGAGGCCGTGAATGAAAGCGCCTATTTAATCGGTGAAATAATTACCTGCAAGGATGCCAGCAATCAGATCATTTGGGAATAGATGTGCAAAAGCAGACCCGTGTAAACACCACTGAAAAATCGGTGCTGGGAAAGATCGCCCTTAGGATTTCAAAGTTTTTAGATTGGCTCGCTGAAGGAAACGTCGGGAATTCACCTTGCGTTGGTTGAGGCAGCGGTAGAGCAGGCACCCGGAGGGTGCCAAGCAAAAAGGATTGAAGATCTTGGAATGAGTTATGAACATACTAGGGATTGAAACTTCCTGCGATGAAACCGCTGCGGCGGTGGTTAAGGAGGGGACCACGCTGGCGTCTTCGATCGTTGCTTCCCAAATAGAGGTTCACCATCGGTATGGCGGTGTCGTGCCGGAGCTGGCATCCAGAAAACATCTTGAAGCCATCATACCGGTTGTTGACGAATCCTTGAACAAAGCCGATTTATCTTTAAAAGATATTGATGCCATTGCCGTTACCCGGGGACCGGGACTGGTTGGTGCGCTGCTGGTGGGTTTTGCATTTGCCAAAGCCTGTGCCTATGCATTGAAAATACCATGGGTGGGGGTGAATCATCTGGAAGGCCATATCAACTCGGTTTTTCTGGAACCCAACCCACCAACGTTTCCATTTGTCGCATTGCTGGTATCCGGGGGACATACGGGTATCTACCATGTCACATCTCACACGACCGTTGAATTGATGGGCCAAACCCGTGACGATGCTGCCGGAGAAGCGTTCGACAAGGTCGCCAAGATGCTGGAGCTGGGTTATCCGGGCGGCCGTGTTATCGACCGTATCTCGCGCACCGGAGATCCTGCCAGGATAAAATTTCCTAGAACCTACCTGGACAAATCCGAATTTGATTTCAGCTTTAGTGGCATTAAAACGGCCGTTAACCGCTATATCATGAATCATAATGATCGAATTGAAGACCAAATACCGGATATAGCCGCCGGATTTCAAGAAGCCGTCATGGAGGTTCTTTGTTACAAAGCAATTCTTGCAGCCATGGTAAAAGGTTGTGACCGTATCGCCGTGGTAGGCGGCGTTGCTGCCAACAGCCGTTTAAGGGAAAAACTCAGGTCCGATGCCCGGCGCGAAGGAATCCGTGTCTATATTCCTTCATTGCATCTCTGTGGAGACAATGCGGCCATGATTGCATTGGTAGGATATCACTACTTAAACGCCGGGATTGTATCAGGTTTGCAGGACGATGTTTTCTCGAGGACGCGATAGCGCACACTATTAAATTGCAGTAGTAAAATGTTTCACGATTAACTAATTTATTACATTTAATATTATTCTATAACTAATTAAAAATATATTAAATTGTAAAATTATAGTCAGCGCTCCAGTTGCGAATATACATACTTTTTCTTTGCGCTCATGATTCTCTTTACAGACGCAATCCCTTTTGCCTTCAGGTCAGTAGAATCGATAATATCCTGTAAAACTTGCTTGTAGGCAACCTCAATATTTGGCCCTTTATGGCAAATAAGGGCGAGGTCGATTTCGGCGGCATGTATCCGACGCATCGCCGTCTGAATATCGAAATGCTTGGCGATAGCGCCCATATCGAGGTCGTCCGTCATCACAAGACCGCTAAATCCCAATTTATCTCTCAAAAGCGTTTTCGCGATGTTATCGGACAAACTGGCGGGCCATTGGGGATCCAATTTTTTGTAGAATATATGCGACAGCATCACGCCGGATACCCCATGCTGAATGCTGGCCTTGAAGGGTATTAGATCGATTTGCTCAATGGCGGATAGGTCATCATTCAGTATTGGAAGATCCATGTGGGAATCCAGGATCGTCCGGCCGATGCCGGGGAAATGCTTGGCGACGGCCATGATATTGTTGCGCTGAAGATGTTCAATGACTTTTATCCCCAGTCGCGTGACCCAGGCCGGATCAGCACCGAATGCCCTTTCCGCCATGATACTATTGATTGTCTCAGGAGCGATATCCAATACTGGCGCCATGTTCATG
>JASFFJ010000023.1:0-23328 GCA_050124355.1 Desulfobacterales bacterium
GATGTCGAATGGCGGGGCCAGCGCGTTCCGGGATCTTTTTTCGGCTCACATATTTTTCAGAACTTTGCCGAGCTGTGGGATGAATGGCTGACCATGGACCCGGGCTTAATCGAGTACCTCGGCGGCCGCTCGCTGTTGTCCCAGTCCCACGGTCAATCATTGATGGCCTATTTCACCGCGCGCTTTAAAATTAAAGGCATCTATTTTTTAGATGAACCGGAAACCGCCCTTTCACCCAAAAGTCAGGTGAAGCTGCTCAATCTTCTGGAAGATATGTGTCGTAGCGGCCACGCCCAGTTTATCATTGCCTCCCACTCTCCGATTCTGCTGGCCTGCCCCGGGGCCCAAATTTTGAGTTTCGACGAAACTTCGGTGAAACAGATTGATTACGAAAATACAGATCATTTCAGGATCTATAAGGAGTTTATGACGGACCCTAAAAAGTTCTTGTTACAAGATTAAAAAGAAGAGATAATTGCCGCCAAATTTCGCGGTGGAATACCTTATGAGCGCGGCCTCTGGCCAAAAAACGGCCAGTTTGATCAATAAAGAAACTTCGTGGTTCGATTCCGAAATCGGTTGCTGTTGGGTTTCGCATTTGGCAATAATACCGGTAACATGTAGGTTGGATTGAGTGCAACGAAATCCAACAAAGCCTGGATTAGGCTCAACCCAACCTACGAAATGTAAAGGGACACAGGATAGAACCAACCTCAACTTTTTGAAGCGTAGTTTCATATGAGGGAGAGGAGGAAAGAAAATGAGTAGCAGCGGCAGCAACATCGTGCGCACCACTACCTGGTCCGCCGGGCCTGGTTGTCACGGCGGCTGCGGGGTGCTGGCCCACATCAAGGACGGGAAATTGGTCAAGATCGAAGGTGACCCCGACCATCCCTGGAACCAGGGGCGATTATGCGCCAGGGCGCTCGCGATGACCCAGTATGTGGAGAACCCCGACAGGCTCAGAAAGCCGCTTCGCAGAGTCGGCGAACGCGGGGAGGGAAAATGGGAGGAGATCAGCTGGGATGAAGCCTTCGACCTAATCGAGGCGCGGATGAAAAAAATCCGGCAGGCGCACGGACCGGAATCGGTCGTATTTTCCATGGGCACCGGGCGGGATATCGGGCCCTGGATATGTATGCTGGCTTATGCCTTCGGCAGCCCCAACGTCATGTTCGCCCTTTCCGGCAATGCCTGTTACAGTCCCAGAATTGCCGCTATTGACGCCGTTCAGGGCGATTTCTGCGTATTTGATGCCGGCCAATGGCTTGAGAAACGCTACGACGATCCGCACTATGAGGTGCCGGAATGCATGATTATCTGGGGTTATAACATCCCTGCCACCTGTCCTGATAATCTTTTCGGTCACTGGATCATTGATCTCATGAAAAAAGGCACTCAAATCATCGCCATTGATCCCCGGCTTTCCTTCTTTGCCTCACGGGCCAAGCATTGGCTGCAGGTCAGACCCGGCGCTGACGCGGCCCTGGCCATGGGATTTCTTAGGGTGGTTTTGGATGAAGCGCTTTATGATCGTAGCTGGGTGAAGCGTTGGACCAACGGTCCTCATCTCATCCGGGAAGACACGGGCTCGCTGTTGCGCGAATCGGAGATAGATGCAACTGGTTCGGAAACAAATTATCTGGCCTGGGACCGGCAGAAAGAAGGACCGGTGATCTGGGACACCGGGGCGGTGGCCTATTCGGAAACGAAGGTGGATTGTGCCCTTTCCGGCCGGTTTGAGATTGGCCTGGCCGACGGGTCCACCGTCAAATGTAAAACGGTGTGGGATGGTCTACAAGCTCGGGTGGAAGAATATCCCCTGGATGAAGTCGAAAAGACCACGGGAGTGCCTGCCAAAGACATCCAGGCCGCCGCACGCCTATACGCCAACAGCAAGCCGGCCGCCATCCACTGGGGAGTACCCATTGACATGACCCCCGGGATCTCACCGCTGTGCCATGCCATCGCCACCCTTTGGGCCATCACCGGCAACCTCGATGTTCCCGGCGGCAATGTTTTTACCCGGCCGGCCTTCAACGCCGTGGCTTATGCCTTGCCCGGTGCCGAAGGCGTCATAAAACTCAAAGATCAAAAGCAGGACAAGCCCCGCATCGGCGCCGACCGTTACGGACCGTTTAACCGCTTCGTCTGGCGGACGCAAACCGATCTCACCCTGGAACAAATATTCAGTGAAAAGCCATATCCGATCAAAGGATTATGGATTCAAACCTGCAACATTTTAGGCAATATCGGCCTGGATCCCAAGCGCTGGCGCGACGCCTTGCAGAAACTGGATTTTATTGTGGCAGTGGATCTTTTTCCCAATGCCACCACCCAGTATGCCGATGTGGTGTTGCCGGCCGCCAGCTTTTTAGAAAAAGACGGCGTGCGTAGCTGGTGGGTGCCGCTTCAGAGCATCAACAAAGCCCTTTCAGTTGCGGATTGCAAACCGGATGTGGAGATCAACTTCGAGTTGGCCCGTCGCTTCGATCCGGATTTCAAGTGGGAAACGGTCCACGAGCTTTATGACGAAATTATCAAACCCTCGGGAATGTCTTACAAACAGCTTCAGGAAAAAGTATGGGCGCTGGCGCCCGAAGGCCATCCGAGCGTTCCTTACCACAGACATGAAAAGGGACTGCTGCGCCCGGACGGCAAGCCGGGCTTCACGACACCGACCGGTCTTTTCGAACTATATTCGACCTTGCGTGAAGAGTGGCGTCTTGACCCGCTGCCCCATCATGAGGAGCCACCCTGGACACCGGTAAGCCGCCCGGACCTGGCAAAAGAGTATCCTCTCATCCTTTCCACCGGACGCAGGTCGCCGGTCTACTTTCACTCGGAACACCGCCAGATACCCTGGTTGAGATCCATCGACCCGGACCCCGTGGTGGAGATTCACCCGGAGACGGCTGAACCACACGACATCGGTGACGGTGAGTGGGTATGGGTTGAAAACTGGATGGGACGGGCGCGCTTCAAGGCCAAGGTAACCCTGGTGGTGCCGCCCTGGATGGTGATGGCCACCCACGCCGGGTGGTATCCGGAAAAAAAGGATGCCGAGCCGCAACTTTACGGGACATGGGAACATAACATCAATATGTTGCTGCCCATGGGCGATCAGGGCAAAGACGGTCTGGGCGCCCCGATAAAACACAATTTGTGCCGCATATATAAAATCGGTATATAGTATTATAGTTTTCAAGTACCATTACAGAGAATATGATTCTTACTTTTTGAGAGAGGCATACTGTTTTAAGGTTTCGGGTTTCAGTGTTCAGGTGTCAGTCTAGCCGCCGGCCAAAAAAAGGCCGGTTAAATTGAAAAAGAAACTATGAATAATCGAATATCGATTGGCGAACGACGAGTGATGAATTAAGGAATTCTTTCTATTTTATTTTTTAATAGATCGGAGCAAAGCGACATCCACAATTCGTCAATCGTAAGTCGGTATTCGTCAGTCGATATGCTGATTTTTTTGTTTGGCTTAGCAGAATCCCATTCGAGGGAATGGAGATCTTAGTTACTATAACCTGACACCCGACACCTTGGGAAACCTATGCTTTAGCGACATTAAACTATCATCTTGTTTGCTGCCTTCAGAGGTCATTTTCTTCGAGCGCAGTCATAGCAATTAGGAGCAATAAGTCATGGCGAAAAAACCACAATATGGTCTTTTAATTGATTACGAATACTGTACCGGCTGCTATGCTTGCCGGGTGGCCTGTTGCCAGGAGTACGGTCATGAAGCGGGATCATCCGGTATGCAGGTTATCGAGCAGGTACAACCGCTGCCAAAAGGCAAGGCCTACCTGTGCTTTTTGCCGTTTCCAACTGAGCTGTGTGTGCTCTGTGCACCGCGCACTAAAAAAGGCCTCCAACCTGCTTGCGTTCAGCACTGCATGGCTAACGTCATCCAATGGGGGTCCCTGGAAGCGTTGTCCAAACAGTTAGGTAAGAAACCGCGCATGGTGCTCTGGTCACCACGGTAGGCCCCTATCGGGTTTAATTCTGACAATATGTTGTAATGGAAATGAAGTTTTCAGGTGTTCCGCCGAGGATCAGGTTTCAGCTATTAAAAATTCCAAATCACAAATATCAAATACCAAACAAATCACAATGACTGAATCTCAAAATTCCAAACAATTGGCGTTTGATCTTAGTTGAGATTTGGATATTGGAATTTGGAATTTATTTGCAATTTGGTGCTTGTAATTTGTTATTTCCGTTTTATCCGGGTATAGGCTCTTATTTGACAACATGTTGTCAGATAATGAATAACTAACCTTGCAACCTTGGGGTGAATTCAGGAACCAATGAAATCTCTCTGCGGCAAGCCGCGGAGTATTATGTTTTTAGTACCTATTTATTGAAATCCTATCATGTTTGTGCAGGATTTATGTCATAGTCAGACTGAATTTTTAAGCAATTCTATCGATTTAAATTGAAAAGGCAGAGCGAAGCGAAACCACAAATCTTCAATTTTCAATCTTCAGTCTTCAATTCCGGCTTGTCCGGGTTGGGATTTAACTCTCTTTTATCGCAGCAAGCTGCGGGGAATTAAACCCAGGAGAGATTAAATGCAGATACTAAAAAGGCTTTTTCTTCTTTTAGCGCCCTACTGGAAGACGATCATCATCAGCGCTCTTTTATTGGTGGTCCGCGCAGGGTTGGAACTGGTGCCGCCGCTTTTTCAAAAATCGATTGTGGATGAGGTCATCACCGCGCGTGATTTGAGTTACCTGGCAGTGTTGATCATCGGTTTGATTGGCGCCTACGCCTTATATCAGGTGGTTCAGATCGGCGACAATTACATGCGCCACACCCTGGGCGAAAAGTTCATTCTGGACCTGCGTATCCGGCTCTATGCCTATCTGCAAAAGATGTCGCTTTCCTTTTTCGAGCGAACTTCGACTGGCGAACTAATGTCCCGGGTTACCAATGATCTCAGTGCGTTGGAACATTTTGTCACCCATGGTTCAGCACTGACGGCCGTGGATTTGATTCGGTTGACAGGCGGTTCCATCATTCTCTTTGTGCTGGATTACCGCCTGGCTGCCCTGGTCGTGATTCCGGTTCCCATTCTGGCCTTGGCATTGCGGCATTACAACACCAAAATACGTCCGGTCTACCGCGGCGTGCGTGCCCGGCTGGGGAACATCAATGCCAAACTTCAGGACAATCTGTCCGGCATCCAGGTCATTCAGGCATTTGCCCGGGAGGATCTGGAACACAAACGTTTTGCGGCTGAAAGCGAAAGATATTATGACGCCCGCGTAAAAGGGATTCGGTACTGGTCAGTTTTTTTTCCGATCATCAAATTCGTGAGCGCTATGGGAGCCGTTGCCGTACTGGGTGTCGGTGCCGTGATGGTGGTGAACGGGCAATTAACCCTGGGCACCCTGGTGGCGTTTCTGGCCTATATCACCTCTTTTTATGAACCCATCAATCGCCTGACCGAGGTGGACAACATTTTTCAGGAAGCCATCGCAGCGGGAGAGCGGATATTCGAATTGCTGGATGAAACCACCGAGGTCAAAGACGCACCGAATGCAATGGACCTGCCCGCCATCCGCGGTGAGATGACATTTGATGGGGTTACCTTCCGCTACGGTACCGGTGACCGCGTTTTGACCGCCATCAGTTTCAAAATGGAACCGGGAGAAATGGTGGCCCTGGTAGGTCCCAGCGGGGCCGGCAAAACCAGCATTGCCAATCTGATTTGCAGGTTTTATGATCCCATTCAGGGTAACGTCACCGTTGACGGTCATAATCTGCGAGATATTAAGTTGGCCTCGTTGCGACGGCAGGTTGCCGTCGTGCTGCAGGATTCTTTCCTGTTTAACAATACCGTCGCCCAAAACCTGCTCTACGGCAAACCGGATGCCACGGAAGATGAGCTGATTGCGGCCGCCCGGACAGCCAATGCTGATGATTTCATTACCAAGCTGCCCGAGGGCTTCGATACCGAGCTGGGAGAAAGGGGCGTCAAGCTGAGTGGCGGGCAAAAACAGCGGCTGGCCCTGGCCCGTGCGATTCTGGCCGATCCTAAAGTCCTCATCTTAGACGAAGCCACCTCGTCCGTGGATGCCGAAGCCGAGTACCTGATTCAGCAAGCCTTGGAGAGGGTTCTAAAAGGGCGCACCGCCTTGGTCATCGCACACCGCCTGAGCACAATTCGAAATGCGGACAAAATTCTAGTCCTGGATGCCGGCCGAATCGTTGAAACCGGCAATCACACAGAGCTGATGCAGCGCGGCGGTCTCTACAGCCGGCTTTATCAACGCCAGATGGAATTGAGTGCGGTTTAGGGTGATGCCCCCCCGGTGGCAAGAAAAGCATAATGAAACTATACTCACTATTGTTGGAATATAACCAATTTTCACTAAAGCATGGTTATAGAATGGTTATAGATAGGTGAATAGGGTGTAGAGGGGGAGCTGGCTGCCACCGAAAATTCGCTTAAGACAAGCGAACAAGAGGGAGAACGCCACCAATCCCGCTGGTGATGGTCCAGCCTTAATCCACCGCCGTGGATTCATTTCGGATATATAGCGAAACCACAACATGGGGTAGGTAACCGTCCGCGAAAAAAAAATTGCTGGCGAATGCGAAGGCGATGCTGCCAGTATTCCTAATCTATCTTGGTATGCGCACTCAACATGACCCTATGCGTTTGGCCCAACATCGGCCGCTTACCGGGATGACGCCGAAAATGAAGCACCAACCACAGATCAATGGCAACCATGGTCGCATTTAATCCATATAGAAATACCACCGGAGAAAACTCCCGCCAAAAATGGGCACAGATGCCAGAGATGTAACCTGTAAATATGATCACCAGAAATAGAGGACTTTTGCCGTCCACCAAACGAGACTGCCAACTTTTGACAATCGCAAAGGGCCAAGCGCTGCCAAAGCAAATCAACATAAACGCTTCGAAAAATTCTACCCACATGAGCGTCCTCCTTATGTTTCATGAGTTCACTACAGCGCCGGCTGCTGCCTTTTCGGGTATTCGGAAAAGGAATTTTTATCAACAGCTTCCCTGTTGTCTTCTAATCGATAGTACTCATTGTATATCTTTTTGGCCTTATCGATCAGGGGCAGCAATGGTTTGGATGCTTGACGCAGGCCGTCTGCGACAAGCGAGAACCGGTTGCGTTCAAAAAAAATCTCAAAGGCATTCACCATATCGCTGTCGTCGTATAAACCGGTATTAAATGCCGCCGCGATCCGAACTGATCGATGGGTATCCCTCAATCCTTGCATGACGGCCTCTCTGGCGTTGCGACATTCCATCAGACTGAGATTGATCAATGCCCAGCGTCTGTGTGCCGGATCTTTTGCACATAGGGCAACCTGAGAGAAACGGCGGTTGGCTTCTTCTGGGTTGCCTTTCAAGGTCTTGATCAAAGCCTCCCGGAAACGGTGATTGTCTGTTTCAATCGCCTCGCGGCACAATCTATCCAGGACCTTTGGATCCTTGATGTACGGGTCGGACTGACGAATTCTATTGATTTTCAGATGATCTTTAGAAGCAGTGTTTACCAGATTCATCAATGATCGCTTGTTCATTTCACACCTCCTTTATAAGTTGAGAAAATTAAAACCAAAGGTTGGAACGGATTCCTAAATGTAATGTCGAACACTTTGAACAGTGCCTATCCTATTGAAAACGGTGTTTTGAGTTTTTTTAGGAAAAACGCCATCGACGGATCCTCGGTGCCATTGTTTTAGCAAATATGGCAATAAGTATGCCACATTGTGGACATTGGTAATGTTTTAGAATCTGTAAGTATAAGTCTTTGACATGTTAATATAATATTGTTTGAGATGAACTTGGCAGGGAAACTTTCCGGGAGGGATGATGCATAATACTGTAAAGCGACTTTGCAGTTTTGAAACTTGCATTATAAATTTGTTAGACACCCTATCGAATCTTTACAATGCTAAAGCGGCGGAGCGGCCAACCACATCAAAACCGTAGTTTTCCATTCTATTGCCTGAAAAATTGTTGTGAATCCCATCATGATAAATTTCCATTTGTTTTCGAATGCCAAAAAACCATTCCGGCAGTGCGTCGTTCATGACCTCAAACATTTCTTTAATTTCGGGTTGAAGATTCGAGAAAATAGGGACGTCCATAAATTTATAAATTGACAGCCTTGTGGATTGTTGATATTTGTCTCATATGCCACGGTTAGCAAGATTAGATGCACCCGGTGTATTGCATCATGTGATCATTCGCGGGATTGAACGCCGGGGGATCTTTAGAGACGATTTTGATCGCGAAAATTTTCTCGAGCGACTTTCAATATTGGTTCCGGAAACGCAAACCATCTGCTATGCGTGGGTATTTATGTCCAATCATGCGCATTTTTTGCTGCGCAGTGGCTTAGGAGGCATTGCCCATTTAATGCGACGATTACTGACCGGATATGCGGTTTCGTTTAATCGCCGCCACCGCCGCCACGGCCAGCTTTTTCAAAATCGTTATAAATCGATCATCTGCCAGGAGGATGTGTATTTTAAGGAACTGGTTCGATATATTCATCTAAATCCCGTGCGGGCGAAAGTGGTACCGGATCTTGGTGGACTGAACCAATATCCTTACTGTGGCCACAGTGCTTTAATGAACAAGCAAAAAAGAGACTGGCAGGACACTGACTTTGTGTTATCCGTATTTGGTAACTCACCGACGGCGGCCAGACGCAGTTACAATGCGTATGTGAAGTCGGGATACGGACAAGGCCGTCGGCCGGAGTTGACGGGTGGCGGATTAATTCGCAGTCTGGGTGGCTGGGCCGCATCAAAAAAGCTCCGATTAAAGGGCCATGATCGTCTCAAGGGAGATGAACGAATTCTGGGCGACAGTGATTTTGTGACATCAATTTTAGCTGAGGCAAATGAGAAATTAGATCGCTATTATGAGATTAAAAGCCAAGGCTACAACATTGAAAAGGTGGAAAATCGGGTCATGGAGATCTTTGACCTTGAAAGGGATGTGCTCTATTCCAAAGGGCGCAGTAGGATTCAAGTGGCAGCAAGAAGTCTGCTGTGTTATTGGGCCGTTCGTGAACTGGGTCTTACGGCCACTGAATTAGCGAGGCGTCTTGGTGTGACCCAGCCCGCGGTGAGTTATGCTGTCAGCCGCGGCGAG
Organism: Desulfobacterales bacterium; assembly: GCA_050124355.1. Taxonomy (GTDB): domain Bacteria; phylum Desulfobacterota; class Desulfobacteria; order Desulfobacterales; family JAFDCJ01; genus JAFDCJ01. The sequence goes on from JASFFJ010000023.1 coordinate 9,167, forward strand.
CGAATTGCCAAAGAGAGAAATTATCGTTTAACCTGTTAATTTATATATTTATGGACGTCCCTCTAATTGGGGCTGGCCGGGAGAGCCGTTTTCCGGTGGGTCAAGACTCACGTTTCCGGATCATATCCAACCGATCATGGTTCAGGGTATCGCTGCGCGGTCTTCTTCTGACGTGCAGAGCGGCTTTGGCCAGCATATTTGCAGTGATCGGCGCCGTCAAAAAAAGAAACAATATGATCAGAAATTCTTTTATACTGAGACTACTTCCCCTGAATGAAAAAAAAATAATCGATGCCATCAAAATGGCGCCGATTCCCAATGTCGAAGCTTTGGTGGGCCCATGCAGGCGCATGTAAAAATCGGGTAGTCGAAACAATCCGATGGATCCCACCATCAGGAACACGGCGCCCACGATAAGAAAGAATCCGGTAAGAAGCGTTACGATCTGCATTGTGTCCCCCTAATCGATAATATCGCCACGCAGAATAAACTTGCATACCGCCGTTGTGCTTACGAATCCCAGCATGGCGATGATCAGTGCCCCTTCGTAGTATAGCGGGGACCGCATAAATATTCCGAGAATGACGATTAATGCGATGGCGTTGATGTACATGGTATCGAGTGCGATGACGCGGTCCAGCAAGTGGGGACCGGTCATGAAACGCCACAGATTCAACAGCAATGACAGGCCGATGATGGCGGCGACTGCCAGAATAATCGTGTCTAACATTCGAAAATCTCCTTGAGCGGTTGTTCATAGCGATGTTTAATGCGATCGACCAACATTGTTTCGTCGGTTACATGCAGTGCGTGCACGTGTAGGGTTTTTTGATCTTCCGAGATCTCGATGCTGACGGTCCCGGGTGTAAGGGAAATCGTGCTTGCAAGCATCGTGATCGGCAGTGCTCCAGTCAGATCCAGAGGTATTAATATAAATCCGGGCTGCAGCCGCCCCGGCGACCCCAACACTTGTTTGGCCACGATGATATTGGAAACGATGATGTCACCCAGCAGCAACCCCATAAACATGACAAATTTAAGCGGTTTTTGTACGTGAGTTACCGCAGTTCGAACGCTGCTGACAGCCATTAGAATGAGCCAGGCCAAAATCGCAGCCAGAAAGAAATTGCCGAACGTAAACCGGTCGGTCAACAATAGCCAAAAAGCCATCAGTAATGCAAAATTCAATGGATCGGGAATGTAGGGCTTAGGATTCTTGCACTCCATGGACGTCGCTCCTGCTGGTTTCGATCTGGCGTTGAATGACGGTCGGATCCCGCCGGAGGTCTTCGGCGGCATCTTGGCTGTATGTCAAAATGGCATCTGCAAACACGGTCATCACAGCTGTTGTCGACAGCAAAATGAAAATGGCGGCAATTTGTGTGAACCGCACTTTCAGACCGGCAACGGCTTCTTTTGCGGAAACATGCCAGAAAAAGGTGCTGCCGGCCCTTGAAAATGCGATCATGGTCATCAGGCTGCTGGCCAACAATGCCGGCCACACCCACACCTGCTCGGCAAACCGGCTGGCCGAATGCAAAATCAACAGTTTACCGACAAAGCCGGAAAGGGGCGGCAAGCCGATGGCGGCAATGGCAGCGATTAGAAATACACTCCCCAAAAGCGTTGCGTGGGTTACCGGCCTTGCCTTGACAAACCGATCCATTTCGACTCCCCGCTGTGTGCCGATCTGGTCGGCGATGAGAAACAACGCAGCGGTAACGGCGGTGGAATGCGGCAGATAATAAAAACCGGCGAGCAGCGATTGCCCGCCTTCAATGACGAAAGTGATCAGCAGTGTGCCGACGGAGACAATGACCAAGTTGGCCGTTAATATCCGCAAAGACGTTGCGGCATAGACGCCGATACTCCCCAAAGCAATGGTGGCGATGGCCAGGGGCCAGATCCACGGGATGGCGAAATTGGCCAGCGCACCGGCGCTGCTGCCGAAAATGCCGCCGAAAACCCGGCAGATTGAATAGAAACCGACTTTGGTCATGACTGCAAACAAGGCAACCACCGATGCTGATGCGGCGGTATAGGTTTTGGGCAGCCAGAAATGCAGGGGCAGCAGGGCCGATTTCAAGCTGAAGACCAGCAGTAAAAGCAGACCGCCTGTTTTGGCCAGGATCTGGTCTTCAGGCAAAAGAAAGCCGACTTTAACAGACATGTCCGCCATGTTGAGCGAACCCATGGTTCCGTATAGTGTGCCCAGTGCGACCAGAAAAAGCGCCGATCCGATCAGATTTAAGCTGACGTAGTGAAAACCTGCCTTGGTCTTCTCTCTGCCACCGCCGTGAATGAGCAGCGCATAAGATGCAATCAGCAGGATTTCAAAAAATACGAAAAGATTGAAAAGATCCCCTGTCAGGAAGGCACCATTGATACCCATGACCTGAAACAGAAACAACGGATAGAAAAGGGAGCTTTGCCGGTCTTCCTGATCGGCACTGTATATTCCTGCACAAAAGGCGAGAACGGCGGTCACAACGAGCAACAAAGCGGCAAGGCGGTCCACGACAAGCACGATACCAAATGGTGGCTGCCAGCCCCCGAGGGCATAGGTGACCGTCTGCCGCTGTACCGATAGAACCAGCATAGCGCCGATGGCCATTAGCAGGATCAGAACGGACCAGGTGATCCAGCGCTGCGCTTTGAGCCGTTTTGACAGGGGTGGCAACAGCATCAAGGTGCCGGTCAATGCCGGCAGCAATACTGGGAGGATGGGCAAATGGTTCATGACCGCCTGTTCTCCTGTTGAATGACCTCCTCTGTGACGATGGGGTTTCCATCGACGTGGTCGTTGCCCCAATCGGCGCAGGTGCGCATGGCGAGCACGACGAGAAAAGCCGTCATACCGAAGCCGATAACGATCGCCGTCAGCACCAGGGCCTGGGGCAGCGGATCGGCGATGCGTTGGGAGACACCCAGTATGGGTGCGGCATTAAGGTGAAGACGGCCGCTGGCGAAAAGGAACAGATTCACGGCATAAGACAGCAGGGTAATGCCGATGACAACCGTAAATGTGGTTCCTCGCAGACAAAGATATACACCGCAGCTGGTCGTCAAGCCAACACAAAGAGCGAAAACAAGCTCCATGACAGGTGTCTCCTTTCAACGTGCCCCAGAAGGGCTTTTCAACCGTCCGAGTTCGGATAAAATCATCATGCAAGCCCCCACAACGGTCAAATACACGCCAAGATCGAACGCCATCGCGCTTGACAATTCGATATGGCCCAAAACCGGGATATGGAAATGACCGTGCCAGCTTTTCAAAAACGGCTGCTGCCATATAAAACTGCCGATGCCGGTGGCGGCAGCGATCAGCAAACCGCTGCCAATCAGGTAAATATAATTGATGGACCAGCGTTCACTCAACCATGTGCGTCCCAGCGCGATGTACTGTTGAATCAAGGCCACTGAAGTGATCAGAGCGGCGATGAAACCACCGCCGGGTAAGTTGTGTCCGCGCAGGAAAATATAGACCGATACCATGATGGCCAGAGGCAAAATGGCCTGGGAGACCACGGACAGCATCATGGGGTGCTTGTCAGCCGCCCAGCCAAGTCCACCGGTATTTGCTTCAGATTGAAACGGACGCATACGGTCAACCAGTAAGCTGATGCCGATGGCGGCAATGGCCAGAACGCCGATCTCGCCGAAGGTGTCAAATCCGCGAAAATCGACCAGAATGACGTTCACTACGTTTGCACCGCCGCCTAACAGTTTGGCATTGTCGATGTAATAGCCGGAGATGGACTCGAGTGGTCGTGTGATGAGCGCAAACGTGATGGTACCGACGATACCGCCGATCAACACCGCCAGAGATGTATCTCTAACGACCCGGTTGGGAGAAGAAACGTTGCGGATTTGCTGAGGTAGAAAATGGAGAGATAACAAAAGCAGGATGATGGTGACAACTTCCACCGACAGTTGTGTCAATGCCAAATCGGGTGCAGAGAACAGCGCAAAGGCAATGGCAACCACCATGCCGACGACCGATAGCAGCAGGATCGCCAGCAGCCGCTGTTGGTGCCAGATGACCGTGGCCACGGAACTGACACAAAGCAGGATCGCTCCGGCGATCGTGACGACATCGATCGGGATTTGCGGTCTGACGCCCACGTGCATGTCGAGTTGCATCAGCGGCACCATCGAAAAAACCAGGGCCGTGAAAAAAAGCCAGAATACCGCCCGCTGCAATGAGTCGTGGTCAAACCAGGATACAAAGCGATGCAGTTGATGCTGCAGGCGCTTGAGGCAATCGTCGAACAGTTGGCTCTCGTCGCGACCTGGAAAATACTTTTGAAGATTGAACAGCCGCTGACGATAGTGATAGATCGCCACGCCGCTGAGCAGGGCAAACAGGCTCATCAGCAGGGGAAGATTCAGGCCGTGCCAGATTGTCAGATGATAGTCGGGCAAATGCCCGCCCAGTACCGCGGTTGAGGCCTGGGTGAGTATCGCCCCGACCGTATACCCCGGAAATACGCCGACGATCAGGCACAGACCCACCAGGATTTCAACCGGCACCCGCATGTAACGCGGCGGTTCATGCGGGCTTTTGGGCAGATCCCCCGTCTCTCCGTTAAAGAACACGTCGTGGATGAACCGCAGCGAATAGGCGACGGAGAAAGCAGCCCCCAGCGTGGCAAATGCAGGGATAATCCAGGATATAGACCCGAGGGTGCTTTGATCCAACGTTTCGGCAAAAAACATCTCTTTGGATAGAAATCCGTTGAGCAGCGGCACGCCGGCCATTGCCGCCGCAGCAACCATTGCCAGGGTCGCCGTAATGGGCATGTACGACCATAGACCGTTCAGTTTGCGCATGTCCCGGGTGCCGGTTTCGTGGTCAATAATGCCGGCCGCCATGAATAAAGACGCCTTGAAGATGGCATGGTTAATGATGTGAAAAACGGCCGCCACCGCAGCCAGGGCGGTGCCCATGCCGAACAGCAATGTGATCAAACCCAGGTGGCTGATGGTTGAATAGGCGAGCAGTCCTTTCAGGTCGTGTTTGAACAGCGCCAGATAGGCGCCGAGCAGCATTGTCAACATGCCGGTGATGCTGACGATCAAGAACCAGGTCACGGAACCGGAAAGCACCGGGTACAATCGGGCCAGCAGAAAGAGGCCCGCCTTCACCATGGTTGCCGAATGGAGGTACGCACTGACCGGTGTCGGGGCGGCCATGGCATGGGGCAGCCAATAATGGAACGGAAATTGGGCCGATTTGGTGAACGCCCCCAGCAGAACCAAAAGAAGAATGACGTGGTATCGGTCGGAATGACGTATCAGATCGCCGCTTGAAAGCACCTGATCAATGTCGAAGGAGCCGACGGTCTGTCCGATAAGGATGAAACCGCCCAGCAGAGCAAGGCCGCCGGCACCCGTAATGGTCAAGGCCATGCGCGCCCCTTTGCGGGCATCGCTCCGATGATGCCAGAACGCGATGAGCAGGAAAGAGGTGATGCTGGTGAGCTCCCAAAAAACCCAGAGCAGAAGCAGGTTGTTTGCAAGCACAACACCAACCATCGATGCCATAAAAAGCAACAGGTAGGCATAGAATCGCCCGGCTTGATCCTCATCGGACAAGTAGTAGCGGGCATAAAGAATTACCAGTAGACCGATGCCCAGGATCAGGATGGCAAACAACAGCGACAGGCCGTCCAGCCGCAAGGCGATGTCAAACCCGAGGGAGGGTATCCAGTCGGCCTCGAAGCGAAAGACTCGCCCTTCGAAAATGGAAGGGATTCGGAAAGCCACGGTTGCCAGAGCGGCTGCCGGAAACAGCGCCGCGACTGCCGCACAAGCACTGCGACCCCAGCGTTCTGAGAAAAGTGAACCGCTCGTCCCCAGGATCAATAAAAGAGCAATCCAGAATAAGGTCATTCGTCAACGATCTCCGCCTCGCTGGAAAGATTAGAGGTTGCTTATTAGAAGCGGATGAATCGAGAACGGTCAATTGTTTACCCACTTCAACTAAAACCCAACATATTGTGGTGCCAATTTAGCGGCAACCATGGTAATTCGAATAAACCAAGCGGGTTTTGTTGTCAACAGTGATTTTTGGATTTTGAATTGACCCTTTAGGAAAATTCGAACATAGCTCAGCGGTGTGCCTGCTGCCGGATTTTTTAAAGGTAGGTCTCAATCGGATTCGCACGGATTCGCCGTTTACGCGGGCCGTGTAGCGAAGATTTCCACAGAAGATCGAAAAATATTAAACGATTTTACAAATCGTGTGTATGAAAGGACGTCCATAAATATATAAATTGTACTTAGGGACGTCCAGACATCCTTGTGGATTGTTGATATTTGTCACTTATGCCACGGTTAGCAAGATTAGATGCGCCCGGTGTATTACATCATGTGATCATTCACGGGATTGAGCGCCGAAGAATTTTTAGAGACGATTTTGAGCGCGAAAATTTTCTCGAGCGACTTTCAATATTGGTTCCGGAAACGCAAACCATCTGCTATGCGTGGGTATTTATGTCCAATCATGCACATTTTTTACTGCGCATTGGTTTGGGAGGCATTGCCCATTTAATGCGACGGTTACTGACCGGATATGCGGTTTCCTTCAATCGCCGCCACGGCCAGCTTTTTCAAAATCGTTGTAAATCAATCATCTGCCAGGAGGATGCGTATTTTAAGGAACTGGTTCGATATATTCATCTAAATCCCGTGCGGGCGAAAGTGGTACCCGATCTTGGTGGACTGAACCAATATTCAAGTGGCAGCAAGAAGTCTGCTGTGTTATTGGGCCGTTCGCGAGCTGGGTCTTACGGCCACTGAATTAGCCAGGCGTCTTGGTGTGACCCAGCCCGCGGTGAGTTATGCCGTCAGCCGCGGCGAGCGAATTGCCAAAGAGAGAAATTGCCGCTTCATCTATTAATTTATATATTTATGGACGTCCCTATACTTTCTATACTTTTTATACTTCTTTCTATGGTGAAAGCATACCGGTGGTTACTGTGGACAAGGAGGGGTTTCAGTCACTTAAAACCGGCCTGCATGCCGTGATCGACGGTATCAAAGGTGAGATAGTCTTAGCAGGCATTTAATCAGGTTTTTCTAATAACATTGTTTTTCTGATTTGAGGGTGAAAAATTGTTGATTTTTTCCAATAGACCTATTATTTTCTTACAAACATCTTACTTAAAATAGAGATCACATAATGCAAACAACAAAACTATCAAGCAAAGGGCAAGTTATCATACCGAAAATATTAAGATCTCGGTATAAATGGGACATTGGACAAGAATTAACTGTAATTGATACCGGTGAAGGGATTCTGCTCAGATCATCTTGTCCATTTAAGAAAACCGAACTTAATGAAGTCGCGGGTGTCTTAAAATATTCAGGAAAGCCTGTTTCGCTCGACGATATGGAAAAGGCTATAAAAAAAGGAGCTTTGGAGCGAAAAAAATGATTTCGGTAGACACTAACGTCATTGTTCGTCTGTTAACCTGTGATAACCTGCCGCAATTCAAAAGAGCTAAGTCTTTGTTTGAAAAAGAGAGCATTTTTATTACGACAACCGTAATTTTAGAAACCGAGTGGGTGCTTAGATATGCATATCATTTCAAACCTCTTAAAATTGCAGATGCTTTCCAATCTCTTTTTGGATTATCAAATGTTAAACTGGAAGAACCTCTCACTATTGCTGAAGCCATGAGGTGGCATAAAAAGGATTTAGACTTTGCCGATGCGCTCCATTTGGCCAAATCACAGGCTTCACGATCTTTTGCGACATTTGATAAAAAGTTAATTAATAAGGCATTAAAACATACAAACATCATAGTCTCAGAGCCCTAACGAATTTGGTCACGAGTCAAGCAAAGTCAGCTGCCGAATCCCCGGGATTTAAAACGATTGCCGTATAGGGTAAGCCTCAATTTGTTTTCCGTTTCACTCAGAGCTTTCAGTTTAAGATAATTTCATGATTCTTTTAAAGATTAAGATCTCTCCGAAGCTGGAATTTTGAAGGCAGAAAAATATTGTGATATCCTAATTCACAATCCGAACCGTCAAAGTTGCACAACTGCTATTCGTTTTCACTCTTCAAATCGAAAAACTACATGATATCAGTTACAAATCGTCACACACTTCGATATCCATCGAATTGCATATTGTGGCAAATCGTTCGAAGTTGATCTGTCAAATTTGAGACGGAATTAGAGCATATCATCATTTTTGCTGAGGTTCAGATTGCTTGCTTGTCTGCCATCGCTAAAGTTTAAAACTTAAATTAGGGAAAGGAGGAGTGTGACGATGAAAAGACAGCTCGTTTCGATTGTCACGTACAAAAAACCATACGATTCGGTCAAGAAAGCAGTAGATTTATGTAACGGACTATCCCATCTTCCGACGAAACCAAGGGTCTTCATCAAACCAAATATTTTGTGGTGGACAACCGAGGGGACGTTTCCCAAATGGGGATCGTTAACGACATCAAGGGTAGTAGAGGATATGGTGGTTATTCTTAAGGAGCATGGGATTGATGACATAATTATCGGGGAGGGCATGGTAGTTGACCCAAAAGACAACGAAACACCTGCGGCGGCATTTGAAAGCCTTGGCTATAATGCTCTCATAAAGCGTTACGGGATTCAATGTATAAACATCCATGAACGGCCGTTTCAAACTGTCGACCTTGGTTCTGGCAATGAAATAAAGTTTAACAAAGACATGCTTGAGAGCGATTTCTTGGTAGATATCCCCGTTTTGAAAACGCACGTGCAAACAGTTGTGAGTTTAGGAATCAAGAATCTTAAAGGGCTAATCGACATTGAATCGCGTAAAAGATGCCACACTTTGTCTCCTGAAATGGATCTTCACCGTTATGTTTCCAAGTTCGTAAATGTAGTGCCTCCCTCTTTTACTGTTCTCGACGGCATTTTTTCCAATGAAACGGGACCGTTTTTTGTCACTGGCAAGCCCAGGAGAAGTAACATCCTAATTGCTTCAGCCGATATGCTTTCAGCCGACATGGTAGGCGCCCGTGTATTGGGCTATCAACCGTCTCAAGTGCCGCATATCGTGCTGGCAGCGCAAGATAGTGGCAGACCAATCGATTTTTCAGATGTACAGGTGGTAGGCGAAGAACTCGAGAAAACTGTAATACACCACGAATCCGCATATCCATTTGATGAAGAGAAGCAACTACCCCCCGCTTTAGTAGATTTAGGTGTTAAAGGTATCACCGTAGGTAACATCGATTTGACGCTATGCACCTATTGCGCAGGTCGTTATCCGTCGCTGTTTAATTATTTGACCATATTTTGACGAAACGTTTTATGCGATTCAAGAATAGATGTGTCGACAACAACCTGCGGAACAATAATTTTGCTGACGTTGACGGCACATAAGGCAGGGCGGTTTGGCTCCCCCTATTCTTATAGATTATTAAGATTGCTGCTGTTACACTTTTTAACTTCTCTAATTTCATAGATTGCCAAAGGAAACCTGTAAAAAATTCAGTAATTTTCCGATTTCATAGAATGGCTATATGAAAATTTGCAAAGGCTTAATTTACGGTTAGAATACGCAGTTTCCGTTTTTCTATTATAATATCGTGAAGTTAGAAAATTTTCCATCGTATATTAGGTTGCCTATCAATGTATCGCTTAAAAAGAATACCGAAAAAAGGAGGTAAATTACTATGGTTATCTATGCTGTAAAATGGGACATCCGCCCAGAAAAGTTAGAAGCCTACTCGGAGTGGGCCCAATCCGCTGTTAGCCGCCTGCTGGCTGTTCCCGGTGTTGTTGAGTTTCGAGCATACCGACCGGTCACAGGCTGCCATCAAGTTGTAGTGACCTATGAGTTCACCGATATTCAGGCCTGGGCTTCTTGGCGGGATAACGAAGCCACCCAAAAGGTTTTTGATGAAGGGTCTACATACATGACCAACATGAGTCTGGAACTGTGGGGACCGTCACCGATCATTCCAGAACCCATACGTCCTGGCCAATAGGAAATAGATTAATAGCGCAAAAGTAATGTTAGTATGAATTTGCTTATCGAGCTTGGTTCGCGGCATTAGGCTATGGGCAGCCTAAAAAATCATTCAAGCGGAATTTGTGGGCGGTGTCGTTCAGTGCGAGAGCCCACTGCAACATACGCTCGCAAATCTGCTTAATTTTGTTGGTTAAAATCTTCTTTATGTTTTTACTTTTGAGATGGCAAAAATTACATGATATCAGTTACATATTGTAATACACTTCGATAACTATCAATTTTATTTAAGTTTAGATCATTTCAATTAGTAAGGGGAGAAAGCGATTAGATAATGTCGCTTCACTGGACGACCAGTGAGTTCTACCTTATGTGTAGCAAGGAATAAAGTTTTGAAACTGGAATTACAGTCAGGGAAATGGCTAAACAAGCCTTCACGCTGCAAAGTTACAGAAAGCTCAGTCGAAATAACCACAGAGCCTGGGACTGATTTCTGGCAAAGGTCATATTATGGTTTCAGAAATGATAATGCACCGGCATTATTGTTCAGTAGTGATGATAATTTCACCCTTACAGCAAAGGTTAAATTCGACTATAAAAAACAATTCGACCAGTGCGGGTTAATCATTTATCTTGATAGTGATAACTGGTTCAAGTCATCTATTGAGTTTGAAAATGATAAATTTTCACGACTTGGCAGTGTGGTAACAAATCATGGTTACTCTGATTGGGCAACAAGTGATATAAATTTGCCTACTGAAATATGGTATCGCCTGAGTCGCAGAGGACCTGACTTTTTAGTCGATTACTCACTCAATGGAGTTGCTTATAAGCAAATGCGAATTTTCCATTTGCATGTACTTGAAGAAACCACTGAGGAAATGGGAAAAGTTAATCCACCACTCCCTACTATTAACTCAATTCGGTTTGGCGTATATGCTTGCAGTCCGTCGGATTCCTCGTTCACCGCGCAGTTTACAAACTTTAAATTAGAGTCATGCACTTGGTTGGCGCACAACCCAGCGTAGTGCTACACATAACCATGCAATCAAGGGAAAAACAAAAAGCCTCGCTACGTTCCGCAAAAGTTTTCGTTTCCTCTTAATGCAAGCGTTACAGATTTGTCCAACAAAGTTGGGATTATCAGGGACAGCAGAAGTTTAAGATATCATTTTTCTCCGTTGTCAGGGCTGAATTGCAGAAAACTAATAAGTGTTTTATCTATTGTCCCGCAGAGGATAAAGCGGAGCCTATCATTTTTTGATTAATACGACAAGATGAGTGCAAGTTAATGAGAATGGCTTCTTGAAGGGGCTGGTGCCGGCACTGCTGGTAGCCGCTGATTTTTTTAAAAGAATGTTAGATAGGTAATATTTCCATATTGATAATGCATTGGTTTTCTGGTGATGGCCTATGTTTTGCAAAAGGTGAATTCAAACCCGACCCGGGCAAGCCGGAATTGAAGACTGAAGATTGAAAATTGAAGATTTGTGGTTTCGCCTCGCTCTGTCTTTTCAATTTAAATCGATGGAATTGCTTAAATATTCAATCTGACTATGACATAAATCCTACACAAACATGACAGGATTTCAATAAATAAGTAATAATTCCATCTTGTATTCATAAGGGTGGCCTTGTTTTGCCTGCAAGCCCTAAAAATCTTTAACTTAGCCTCGGAATAGGAAGTAACATGAGCAACTATATTGAGGTCAATCTGGAAAAATGCACAGCCTGCCGGCTATGCGCTTTTGCCTGTTCCACCCATCATTTTGAAGAGATCAACCCCGCCAAGTCCCGCATCAAGGTCAGCATCGTTTCCAAAGATTTTTTCTATTATCCCAATGTCTGCCAGCAGTGCGGCCGAGCACCCTGCGCAGCGGCCTGTCCCCAGGAGGGCGCTCTTGTTCGCAATCAGCACACCGGTGCTATCGAAGTCAATGCGGATAACTGCATCGGCTGTCGTATGTGTGTCCGGGCCTGCCCATTTGGCGCCATGGGGTTTGACAGGCAAGAAAAACTCGCGGATAAGTGCGATCTTTGCGGCGGGGATCCCGAGTGTGTCAAACATTGTTTTTACGGCGCATTGGAGTTTAAGGATCCTGAACGAACCGTCTTTGACATGAATCGATCCTATGTCAACAAGCTAAAGGATTCATACCTTCAGGAGGTGTCAAAACGAGTACAAAATTCTATGGTTGGACAGGCAGACACATTCGGGTGGATTGAACGAACTCAGATATTCAGGTAATTGAGGACAATCCGGATGTCATCAGAAATTACCTTGGTGCCAGGGGGCTCGGCATTAAATATATGATGGATGAAATCGATCCCAAGATCGATCCGTTTGAACCGCAAAACCGTTTTATCATTGCCACCGGTCCCCTGACCTGCATGCCGCCGGCGGGTAATCGTACCTATTTCGTTACCAAGTCTCCGTTGACACGTGGTATCGCCAATGCCGGGGTGGGCGGCTATTTTGGCTCTGAGTTGAAATTCGCCGGCTTTGATTTCATTGTAATTCAAGGCAAGGGCGAGGGCCCTGAATACGAATCCGTCGCCTCGCTGGGTGCGGTAACGGGTGTGGACAACCTGCCGGCAGTCATCAAGGCCAGCCGGATGTGCAACGACATGGGGATGGACACCATCTCGGCAGGGGTGACCGTGGGGTGTGCCATGGAGCTTTTTGAACGGGGTGTTCTGCCTGAGAAAGATGTTGGGTATCCGCTCAATTTCGGCGACGCTGAAGGGCTTCTGGATCTGGTTCAAAAGATGGCCTCTCGGGAGGGCTTCGGCTGGATCATGGGCGAAGGATCCTACCGTCTGGCCGACCGCTACGGTCATCCCGAGCTCTCTATGACGGTTAAAAAGCAAGAATTACCCAATTACGATCCCCGCGGCGTCAAGGGAAGGGGCTTGCCTTCGTCACCAACAATAGGGGGGCAGATCATTGCCGGGCGGAGGTCAATTGTTCGGAAATTTATGAGACCACCATGCTGGGATACTGGTCTCCTGGAAAAGATAGGATCGTCACGCCATCAAGGGCAAGGCCAAGATGACCAAACACTACCAGGACTACTGCGCCTGGGCCTATGATTCTTTGGGGTTCTGCTATTTTCTGTTAATGGACACTCCCGAGCAGGATGTCGTCGATCTGCTGGAGAGTGCGACCGGCGTTGAGTTCGGTGGTGTGGAAGCCCTCAACAAGATCGGAGACAGGCTTCATTCTGCAACCATGGAGATCCTTGGGGATGTGGGAATTTCTTTTGGAGAACCGGACGCCCTGAAGATATTCAAGCATCATGGCGTCAAGGTGGACGGGGATAAAGTCTTCTTAAACGAAGACCAGATAACCAACGCTCTGGATACGGTGCCGGCCCAATTTTCGATCGCAGCACGGGACCCTGAAAAAAGTGTTGTGTTGGGGGGAGACAATCTGGTTTTCACTCCCGGTTACGGAACGGTCTTTATAACTTCCGAAACGGCCGATATGCGGCGGCCTGTCATCGAAGATCACAACAATCTTTGCAAACTTGTCCAGACGTCAAAGTATATCGACGTGAATGGGTTTCTTATGGTAGATCCCTCTGACGTTCCAGCGGAAACCGCCCACCTTGATATGCTTTTTTCCAATTTAGTGCTCTGCGATAAACCCTTTTTGAGTAGCAGTGCCTCAAGACAGGCAGTCAGAGAGTGTATCGAGCTGGCAGGAATTGGTTGGGGAGGCGCAGATGGTATCAAGGATAAACCGGTGATGATATCGGTTATTACCCCACTGTCCCCCCTCCAGTATTCCTGTGAAATGGCAGGCGCTCTCATTGAAAATTCGCGGCATGGCCAAGTCTCTTTAATCGGGCTTTTAATGATGGCAGGTTCAACAGGTCCCGTCACACTCTCCGGTCTTATGGCATTACAAAATGCGGAGATCCTGGCAGCCGTTGTTCTGACGCAGCTTGTCAACCCGGGGGCGCCTGTCATCTATGGCGGAACGTCCACCATCACAGATATGAGAACGGGATCTCTGGCGATTGGGGCGCCGGAGATGCCGATGATTCAACACATGCAGGTGCAGATGGCAAGGTTTTATGGGATTCCCTGCAGGGGCACCGGCGGCATCACCGATTCGCATGTCCCGGACATCCAGGCGGGTATTGAGTCCGCCCTGGCCCTTTCAACGACAATACGGAGCGGCGCCA
>JASFFJ010000024.1:0-23189 GCA_050124355.1 Desulfobacterales bacterium
TTGACAAACTCGTAAAAAGCCAATTTTTACGCGTTAGCGTCATTCCGGCGAAAGCCGGAATCCAGTAATATCAACACGTTCTGGATGCCGGATCAAGTCCGGCATGACGATTTGAGGACTTTTTACGAAACCATCAATATTTAAATCTCAAACAACGTCAAACGTTTATTATTTGGTATTGGAAACTTAAACCCTATATGGAACTTTAATAAATCGGAGGTCAATGTCATCAAATTTATATCAATTTCTCGTGGGAGCGGCTCCCAGCCGCGAAAAAAAAAGTCGCATTATAGCTATCATCACACGCTCGCGGCTGAAAGCCGCTCCCACAACCAAAAATCATAATTACTATTATTAAATTTAGATTCCAATAAAGAATTCAAGCCGTCCGGTTATGGCAACAATCCGGACGGCTCATTTACAGAAATGGGTCTCTAAATTGAGAGAAATAGTTAACCTTCAACAGAAAAGACAGAGCGAAGCGATACCACAAATCTTCAATTCCTCGATAAACCGGGATCTACGCTTCGCTACAACGGGCTTTTCCGGGTTGCATCTTCATTTACCTTGCGCGCTGGCTTTTTCAGCCTCGCGAGCTTCTGCCGCCTGCAAGATATCGGCGATTTTCTTCTTTGTGTCTTCCGGTACCTTTGATATGGGTCCCTCAAAATTAGCGATGATGTCACGCGTCTTTTCAATAACGCGGTCTTTCATCGTCTTTTTGCCCTGGGCCGCCCAATCCCTGTAACTCTGGCGGTCCATGAGGGTCGGTTGCCACAGGGAAGCGCCAAACTTCTTGGTATGGTCGGTACCGGAATAGGTACCTCCCGGTCCCGCATTGCAAATTTCCGCCACCGCCAGAGTCTCATCACTGACGTCAATTCCCCTGGCGACAACATGGCTCATACCGATCTGCTCATCGGCCATCACCAGTTGAAGAACCGAGCCGGTCATGCCGGATTCGAAGTAGCCGACATCGTGGATGAAATTGGCTCCGCTGAGCATGGCTGAATGTATGGAGGTGGCGGCTTCGATGGCACCCTGGGGATCCAGGATTTTGGTGTCGGTACAGCCGGCGGTGGAAAACATGGGCAGCCCCACATATTGGGCCATCTCGGTCAGGGCCGCACTCAAAAGACCCAATTCCGGCGCGCCATAGGCGTAAACCGAGTACTGCATATCCATGATGGACTGGACGCCGCCCATAATAACGCAGGTGCCGGGATTGATGAGTTGGGCCACCACGACACCGAGCATGGATTCGGAGAGGGCACAAACCAGCTGTCCGGCATGGGTGGCCGGCACCGTACCCCCGCCGATGCAGCAGGGGGTGTAGACCTGAGGAATCCCATGCTCCGCGCAGTACATGGCTTTGTCCATGGCATGAAAATCACTGAGCAGCGGTGAAATCGGTTCGCCGTAAAATACGTAGTTCGGGCATTGCTTGAACGCGTCTTCACCGCCGGCCATGGCGATGGCAATCTGATGAATGTCACTACAGGTGTTCCGGGAAAAGGCCCAGGATAAAATGGGCTTGGTCGTGTTCTGGACCATCTCGGCAAACTCGTAGACGTCCGCCAGGGAGACCGTCACATCGCTAATGGTGCCCAGTGACTGGACAAACCCGATGTTGGGAAGCGCCTGGCAGATTCGCGCCACCATGGCAGCGTCTGTCCTGACATATTTGCGTCGTTCCAGGGTATGGGGGTCCGTAAAATTCGGGGGCGTGGGTCCGGGACCGAATAGGACCTGGTTTTTTTCGATCAGGGTCTTGCGGCTGCCGTCCCAGCTTTGGACGACGGTCACCGGCGGAACAGTGGCCAGAGCATCCAGGACAAGATTTTGAGGAATCTTGACAGACACGCCGTCGACCAGGGCCCCGTGCTCTTTGAGAAGCTCGCGGGCTTGTTCATGGTGAAGGTGGACCCCTGTATCGCGAAGCGTTGCAATCATTCCTTCAAAAATTCTCTGCTTCTGGTCTTCGGATAAAATGGAAAACTGGGCTGTCTGATTGACCGTCTGATTCGTTCGGGTGCTCATCATCAAACCTCCTTTTTGTCTGCCAGGTTGATGATTTTTTTCATCTCCTGAACTAGGTTTTCGTCCAACGGCTCCGGTGCATGGGACTCCAGGATGCGGTCCACCTCGGGTTCGAGCCGATCGTTGTAAGTTTTGCTGCCCGAATTCGACCAGACTTCAAAATTGGATCGATCGATAATGGTCGGCCGGAACCATTCCTTCCAGTGATCATAGGTGTGATCATGACTCAGGAATTCACCGCCCGGTCCCACTTCTTTGAGAATGTCCAGCGCCAGCGTCTCATCTGTCACCTGAATACCTTTACCGATTTGTTTGACCATTCCGATAATTTCGTCACACATCACCAGACTCGAAAGAGATCCGGTCAGACCGCCGTCGAGAGAGCCGATCTGATGGATCAGGTTGGCGCCTGCCATTAAGTTGTTGTATATACTCATCACTGATTCCGAGGCCGCCTGTTCGTCCACAACCTTGGCGTCCGTGCATCCGCCCGCAGAGGAACTCAACAATCCCAGCCACTTGTATATTTCGGTCATTGCCGCCGAGGTCAGGTGAAGCTCGGGTGATCCGTATGCGAGGGTTTCTTTCGTATGCGCCATAACGGATTGAATGCCGCCCAGGAGCAACGGTGCGCCTGGTTTTTTCAGGCAGCATAGCACCACCGTAAACAGCGCATCGGCCAGCGTCTGGACGAGTACCCCGGCGATAGAGGCCGGCGCCGTAATTCCCAAAATCGAACACGGTGTGTAGACGGCGGGTATCCCTTTTTGCGTGGCAAACAGGAGTTGGTCGACGGTGTCGTTATTCCTCATCAGCGGCGAATCCGATCGCATAAAGGTTGCAAAGAGTGGATTTAGCCGAAACTCCTTTTCGCCGCCCCGCAACATACAGGCCATCTCCCACTGATCCTTCAATCCGTCCCCATCGACACTGGTGACGACGAGGGGCTTGGTACAGTTTTTGATCATGGCTAAAAATTGATGTCGATCATATGTTTTGGGATTGGGGGCGTTCGACACCCGTCCGTGGGACATACAAAAATCAAGCCTGGGCAGGTAATCCACGATTTTGGCGGCGGCTTCAACATCGGCGAAAGTAGACTCGCGACGTTCCCCGGACTTGCGGTCATACACGAAGCCGGCATCCGCACCACTTCCGAAAGCCACCTCGTTTTTTTGCAGTTTGACCGAACGCTGGCCGTTTCTGCCGGTCAAATTAGATTTGGAAGGACAACTGCCTAAGGCCTGCTCTACCATGGCGGTTGGAATCCGCACCCGATCGGTCTCGCTCACCACGGCATCACTGTTGGTGAATAGTTCCAGGGCCTCGGGGTGAGATATCCGGGCCCCGGAAATTTCCAAAACATCCAGGGCCGCAAAGTAAATCTGTTCGATTTGATCGCCGGTAAGAATCTGGAACCTGGTCGTCCCATAAGCCTGTTGATTCATTTTAATGAGCATTGTTTTTTCTAGCATGGGTTGATCTCCTTTTTATACCGGTAATTTACAATCCAAGCAGTTCTTTGCCCTTGTCCACCGCGCTGGCGGCGTTGGATGCGTATGCATCGGCACCGATTTCCTTGGCAAACTCCCCGGTTACGGGAGCACCGCCAATCATAATCTTGACCTGGTCCCGCAGGCCGGCCTCTTTGATGGCATTGATGGTTTCGCCCATCTTCGGCATGGTGGTGGTCAACAGCGCCGACATGCCAAACAGGTTTGCGTTGTGTTCTTTGATCGCCTCGACAAACTTCGCCGGATCCAAATCGATGCCCAGGTCAATCACCTTGAACCCGGCACCTTCGAACATCATGCCCACCAGGTTTTTACCGATATCATGCAAATCACCCTTGACCGTACCAATCACAAAGGTGCCGGCAGTTTCCACACCGGTTTCCGCCAGCAGCGGTCTTAGGATTTCCATGGCGCCGTGCATGCATTTGGCACACCGCAGCACCTCCGGAATAAACATTTCGTTGGCTTTGAATCGCTTTCCCACCACTTCCATGCCGGCCAAAAGCCCTTTCTCCAAAATATCCTTTGACGATACATTTGCGTCCAGGGCCTGCTGGGTGAGGTCCGTCACATCATCTACTTTGCCTGCGATCAATGATTCTGCCATTTTTCCCAATAGTTCACTCATGATAATTGCCTCCTTTCATTTTATGTCAAACTCGTCTCTGTCCAGATTAAAGAGAACATCATTTTCAAGGTAAGCCTGTTCCAATTTTTCCTGATGCTGTTTCAACCGTCCACCGTTCCGACTGGCCAGTTCCAGAACGAGATAATTGATGATGCAGGAAATCGTGGTCGGATTCCCAATAAAGGGAATGTTTTTGGACGGTGCAATCAGTGACAGATGGGCGAAATGGGTTAAGGGACACAAGGAGCTGTCTGCAATGACGATGAGCGTCAGACCGAGCCGGCGTACCATCTTGCCAAGACGGATAAGCTCATTAGGATATCGTGTCGTCGCGATGATAATTACAAGGCTTTCAGGTGCTGCAATTGTCAACCAGTCGATGGATGCGCTGTCACTTCCCTTTATGATACGAACATCCGACCGAATCTTCGTCAACGACCAACCCAGATAGTATGCAAAGGTGTAGGACAAACGGGAGCCGATGACATAAATAGAATGACTTTTTTCGAGAAAATCGACAACATGGTTCAGAACGTTCAGATCGACGCTTTCAAAAAAGTGCTTGAGGTTGTCCATCTCTTCAAATACGACACGCCTGAGGCGATCGGTGCCCGGCCCCTGCAACTCAGACAAGTCGGTTCGATCCAGCATCGTCAATTCCGTGTCCACAAAATCTCTCAATGCCTGTTGAAATGCCCCATAGCCTTTGTAGCCCAGACGGCTTACGAAACGCACCACAGTGGCCTCACTGACACGGCATGTCTCAGCCAGTTCCTTGGTGGTCATGAAGACCGCTTTGCGGGGATTTTTGAGAATATAGTTCCCTAAGATTCGGGCTTTGGGTGTCAAAGAAGGGCGCTGCTCAACGATTCCTTTCATTGCCGGATGCGATGGGTGATCGTTCATCGTTATTTTTTTCCTAAAAAGGACGTGATAGATCTGCCACAATGTACATGTATTCGTAAATTTAGTAACGTAATATTTCACCACGGAGGACACAGAGAAAAGCTTAAATATTACTCCTCTGTGGACTCTGGGATCTCTGTGGTTTAGCTAAATTTATGAGAACAAGCATTGAGGCACTTCGGCACAAAAAGGTATCGAATAATTCTCTTTTTTCGTGCCATTGTGGCTTCGTGGCTAACTTTTACAATGAAAGAACTTTAATCAAATGAAATAAAGTATGGCAAAACAGTACGGCGAAATTATCGTAGAGACCTGCGCATCATGACTTAACCTCACGCTGTGTACACAGCAATATTAACTCCGATACGGAATTAAACCATAATTACAATCATAATTTCCAGTTTGTCAACCTATTTTGGAATAAATTTCTTCTTTTTTTATTTTTTTCTTGACATGATTTATTTCACTATCATAAGTAATGAGATCGACGAATGGCTAATTTTTAAGCACTTTAATAAATAACTTATTGTAAATATTGATATATTTTATGTTTCCGTGATAGTGACGTGGACGTTGATCGGACCGATTGGATATTGAAAGGAAAACTATCATTTTACCTGAAAGCCTTATAAAAGGGGAGCAATATGTTTGGCAAATACAAACCCTTGTGGGGTAAGAGACCCCGGCTGAAATCCAGCTATGATGCGGTGATTATCGGCGGCGGTCTGCATGGCCTGGCCACCGCCTATTTTCTGGCCCGGGACCAGGGAATCACCGATGTGGCGGTGCTTGAAAAACGTTTTATCGGGTTCGGGGGTGCGGGACGAAACACGGCCATCGTGCGTGCCAACCAGCGAACCCAGGAGAATGTCCCGCTCTACAGGGAAGGCCTTAAGCTCTGGCCTATTCTGACAAAAGAGCTGGACTATAACCTGATGTTTTTTAATTGTGGAAACCTGAATCTGTTACACAGCGAAGCGGCCGTGAATGCGGCGCGGATGAACGTTGCAACGGCTCAGTTTCATGGGGTTGAAAGTCATTTGATCGATGCCAAGCAATGCCGGGAGATGATGCCCGCGCTGAACATATCAGAGGACATCACCTATCCGATTTTTGGCGCTATGTTTCATCCACCGGGCGGAATTTTGCGTCATGATGCGGTGGTGTGGGGACTTGCCAAAGGTGCCTCTGCGCGTGGAGTAGATATTCATCAGCAGACCGCCGTGACCGGCGTTGGGGTTGAAAACGGCAAAATCGTCTCTGTGGAAACGGATCGCGGGAAGATTCATACCCCTCGGGTTTTGTTGTCGGCCGGTGGTTATTCGGCCGCCATTTCCCATGAAATGCTGGGCATCAAACTGCCCATCAGTGTATTGACCATCCAGTCCATGGTGACCCAGCCGCTCAAACCGATTTTAAATCATGTCATTTCATCCGGTGCCTATCACGTCTACGCCAACCAGACTCTGAAAGGTGAAATCGCTACGGGTGCTCACATGGATCCCTGGCCCAATTACACGACCCAGACCACGGCTTATTATATCCAACATCAAGCCCAAGCCCTGGCGGAAATGCTGCCGTGCTTAAGGGGGGTTAAATTCATGCGTCATTGGGCCGGACTGGCCGATATGACACCCGACATGGCGCCCATCATGGATGGCAATGACCCGATTGAAGGCTATTATATGAATTGCGGCTGGGGGTATTTCGGATTCAAGTCCTGTGCCGCCACCGGTAAATATATGGCTCAATTTATGGCAAGCGGGAACTGCCCCGACATGCTGAAACCCTTTCATTTGCGGCGTTATGAACAACATCGACTGATGGGGGAGACGGCAGCTTTGATGAGCTATTCACCTGATAACTAAACAATTGAAAATAGAAGATTGTCGATTGAAGATTGGCGGTATTCTATCATTTTATTTTTTTGGTTTCCGTTTAAGTATTCAATCTTCATTCTTAAATCTTCAATTTGAAAGAGGGGAGAACACCTATGGCATTCACCATTACATGCCCCGTTTGCGGCAAACGCAACGGTTATGAGTTCCGCTATGGCGGAGTGGATAAAGGGCCCAGGCCCGACGAAGAAGGACTTACCCCCGAAAAATGGTGTGACTACGTGCACTTGAATGAATGTGTAGCCGGTATCCAAAAGGAATGGTGGTTTCACCGGGACGGATGCGGTGCCTGGTTTACCATTCACCGGGATACAACCGCCAACCTCGAAGTAGAAAAACCGGAGGTAAATTAATGAACAGGCTAAGCCAACTGCCGACCTTGCGGATCGATCCGGCGCAAAAAATATCTTTAAACTATGACGGTAAAATCTGCCGGGGGATGGCCGGCGATACGGTTGCGACCGCTTTGTATGCCAGTGGGGTTCGCATATTTTCCCGCAGTCTTAAATATCATCGCCCCCGGGGACTCTATAGTTTGGACGGCGAATGCAGCAATACCTGTATGCAGGTAGACGGCATCCCCAACGTTCGCACCGAAAATATGCTTCTCAAAAACGGGATGACGGTAAAGGCCCAAAATGTAAAGGGAACGCCTGAAAAAGATCTTATGGGATTCATGGATCGGTTGGATTGGGCCATGCCCGCTGGATTCTACTATCGAATGATGCACAAGCCGGCCCCAATATGGCCGATTGCCTTAAAGCAAGTGCGCAAGGCCGCCGGGCTCGGACAAATTTCACCTGATTTTCAGATGACGGGGAGATATGACGAAATCTATCCCAAAGCGGATGTTTGTGTGATCGGCGGCGGACCGGCGGGGCTGTCTGCAGCGCTGGCCGCGGGCGAGCGAGGGCTGCGGGTCATTTTGCTGGAATCGCGCCCATGGTTGGGTGGTTTTTTTGACTATCGCACGGCGGAATATGACAAAAGTATCCACTTGTTTGAAAGAGCCCGGGAATTGACGGAACTGGTAGCGCAAGCCCCGACCATCCGCGTTTTTACCCATACTGCCGTTGTCGGGGCCTACAACAACAGCCTTGTCACGGCCTTTCAAGTGGGCGGCGATTTAGATTCCTTTACCGAACGCTATATCGAAATTCGGGCGCAAAGTGTTGTGGTCGCCACGGGATGTATCGAGCGTCCCCTGCTTTTTGAAAATAATGAACGTCCCGGTGTCATGCAAATTGGCTGTGCGCACCGCTTGGCGCGGACCTATGGCTTGCTTCCCGGAGAAAATGCCGTCTTCAGTATTGCCCACGATCTCGGCATCGAAACGGCCTTGGATCTTTCGGATTTAGGTGTTAATGTATTGCAGGTCGCCGACATCCGGGAAGACGGTCAGGATCCCGCCCTGGTGGCAGGACTGGCTGCCAAGAAAATACCGTTTTTACGCGGCTGGGTTGCCCATACGGCCCATGGAGACACTCGCTTAGACAAAGTGACCCTCAGCACGGTTCAGGGAGTCCACCAGCGGGATGTTGATTGTGATCTGCTGGTGGCATCCGCCGGGATGACAGCGGTGACCGGCCCGCTTTCTCTGGCCCATGCCAAGCTGGCATATGACAGTCATACGGGCTACTTTTTACCCTCAAAACTGCCGGAAAAAACGCATGCCGCCGGCCGTTTGCTGGGTTTGGACGATCCCCTGTCCATCGAGGCATCCGGTCATCTGGCAGGACTCATGGCGGCGGCTGATTGTGATGCAGACGTTGAAGCAGATCTGAAAACGGCCCAGGAGCGGCTCAATGATCTGCCCGGTCCGGCAAGGGGGTGCAAACTGGTTCAAGCCCCGGTTAAAGGACGCAAAGCATTTATCTGTTTTGACGAGGACACCACCTTAAAAAATGTGTCTCAGGCCCTGGAAATGGGGTTTGATGCCACGGAATTAATTAAGCGCTTTACTGCTGCCGGCACGGGGCCCGGCCAGGGGGGTATCCCCGGGCATAACCTGCCATTGTTTGTGGCACAATATCACGGAGCGGGTAGTGGCCTGGCTACACCGACGACGGTTCGGCCACCTATGGTTCCGACTTTTATTGCAACCTATGCCGGAACCAACCACGATATGTATAAGTGCACACCGCTGCATGATTCCCAGATAAAAGACGGCGGTGTCATGCGCCGCATCGGTGTCTGGAAACGAGCGCGCTACTTTTCCCAGGATATCAGCTGCCGAGAAGAAATTGAAAATGTACGCAACAATGTGGGCATGCTGGATGCATCCACGCTGGGTAAATTCAGGCTCTGGGGGCCGGATGCCTTGAAGGCGCTGCAGCGGGTATATGCCGGCGACATGTCTAAAATATCCGACGGCAAGATCAAATACGGCGCCATGTGTAATGAAGACGGCTGTATCATCGATGACGGCGTGATCGTGAAACGCGGGGAAAATGAGTATTACTTTACCACCTCCACCGGCCGCGCCGGAAGCACGGTCGAATGGTTTCGCTATCATACCCGCTATGACAGCTGGAATTATCACATGGTCAACCTGACCGATGCTTTGGGGGTCATCAACCTGGCCGGTCCCAATGCTCGTAAAGTAATTGAAAAACTTGTTGATGAGGATATTTCTAATGAAGCCTTCCCATTTACCGGGTATCGTGAGTTTACCATTCAGGATACGATTCCGGTCCGTGCCATGCGCCTGGGGTTTGTGGGCGAGCTCTCCTACGAGTTTCATGTCCCAGCTTCTTACATGCGGGCCCTTTGGGAAATGTTGGCGGAAGCCGGCAGCGAATTTGGTATTCGCAATTTCGGGCTGGAAGCCCAAAACGTCCTGCGGATGGAAAAAGGCCACATCATCATCGGGTCGGAGTCCGAGCAACGAACCACCCTGCACGATGTGGGGCTCGGTTTCCTGTGGCACCGCAACAAGCCAGAAGCCAAAACCGTGGGTGCCGTGGCCTTGAAGCAGACCGAAAAACAGAAAGGGCGTTTTAAATTGGTCGGATTTAAAATGGAAAATTCTTCCCGCACCCCCAAGGACGGTTCTTTAGTTGTGGATAGTGTTATCCGGGGCTATGTCTGCATCGCACGTTCTAGCTTTGGGTTGAAGGAGAGCGTTGGCCTGGCGTTGGTGGATTCATCTTTGGCAAAGGAAGGCACGCGCTTGCAGATCTATGAAGACGAATGCGAAGGCCGGCATCTCTATGCGACGGTAGTACCACTTCCTTTTTATGATCCGGAAGGAAAACGGTTAAGGGAATGAATAATTTCGATTGAAGATTGAATATTTAAGGAATTCTTTCGATTAATAAAAATTATAAAAATGCCCCAGTTTGTCATGCCGGACTTGATCCGGCATCCAGAACATAATGATATTTCTGGATTCCGGCCTTCGCCGGAATGACGATTGAGACCTATTTCAGACTTTTTACGAATTCGTCAATAGTCATTTGAGGTAAAGAAAATGGAAAATATCATCAGACGTTCTCCGGTATCATTTGACGTCCAACCGGCGAAAACGGAAATACGGGACAACTGGACCGTCGTAATGGAATATGATGCTGAAGAATCCGGACCCTATGTGGTCGATTTAAGCCACCGGACCCGATGGGATTTACAAGACGCCGATATTGCCGAGATACGGCCCTGGGGAATTCAGATCCCTGATTTGCCCGGTCGCAGCGCTTATGATAACGGCATCCTCATAAATCGTATGAACCGCACCCAGGCATCGGTGTGGCACCTGTCTGGAGAAAAACCCGCGAAACTTGAAGGTCCCGCCTATACCGAGGTAACCGATGCGACCGTGTTTTTGGCAATTTTCGGCAAAGAAATTTTTTCGATAGCAGAAAAATTAACAGCGCTCGATTTCTTAGATCCGCTGAAAGAGACGCCCTTTCTACTGCAAGGTCCGTTTTCCCATGTTCCCTGCCAAATTGTCACCTTGGAAAAAACCTCGCAAAGGTGCGGGATTCTCATGACGTGTTCCCGGGGATATGCCGGTGCGATGATAGCGGCGATCCTCGATGCGGGAGAAGAATTCGGTTTGCGTCCTGCCGGTGAGAACGCGTTCACCGGCTGGATTGGTGAGTTGTCGGACTAGTATGATAATTCCCAATTTGAATAAAATAATAATTTCACTTTTCTAAAAAGCTAATCTCGGTTAAATGTGAAATAACAAATTACAAGCATCAAATAGGAGGTACTACCATGAACAAAAAGTATGATGCCATTATCATCGGTGTGGGGGTCATTGGAGCACCCATCGCTTATGAGCTTTGCAAAATGGGTTACAAGACGTTGGGTATCGATAAGTTGACAGACGCCGGTCAAGGTTCCACTGCCGCATCCTGCGCCATTGTCAGGGCCCACTATTCCACCGAAGATGGTGTAGCCTTCGCCTATGAGGGGTTCAAGTACTGGCTGGATTGGGAAAATTACCTGGATCACGTCAAAGATGAGAAAGGCCTGGCCAAGTACATGAATACCGGTTCCATTCTGCTTAAATCCCAGGGACACGACTGGCGCAAGGTTAAAAAACACTACGACGCCGTTGGTGTCGCCTATGAGGAATGGGACAATAAAAAAATCAATGAAATGGTACCGGTCTATGACTTGCATGAGTTCTGGCCGGTGAGACGTCCTGAGGATCCCAAGTTTTTCGACGAACCGACCAAAGAGCTCGAAGGTGCGCTGTTCTGCCCCGAAGGCGGGTATGTCAACGATCCGGAATTGTCGGCCCATAACATTATGCGGGCTGCCGAGGCCAAAGGCGGGGAGTTCATCTTCAATGCCGAAGTAGTAGATATCCGCAGCCAAGACAATCAGGTGCTAGGGGTAACGCTTAAAGACGGGACCGAGATCGATGCACCGGTGGTGGTCAACGTGGCCGGGCCGCACTCATACAAAATCAATCAAATGGCCGATGGCGTTTATGAGGGGTGTAACATCAAAACCAAGGCCTTGCGCCACGAGGTGATGCATGTCCCGTCTCCGGAAGGTTATAATTATCTGAATGACGGCTACCATACCTCCGATGGGGACATTGCCTGCTATTACCGCCCAGAAGCCGGCAACATGTTCCTCATCGGCAGCGAGGATCCCGAGTGCGATCCCCAGGAGTGGGTGGACCCGGACGAATTTTATGCCGGTAAGGGAGGAACCGGGAGGGACAATCAACTTTCAGAAGACCAGTGGAAAGCCCAAACCTACCGGTGTGCCAAGCGCGTGCCGAGCATGCAGATTCCCAATCAGCCCCGGGGGACCTGTGATCTTTATGACTGCTCCGATGATTGGATTCCGATCTACGATAAGTCAGACATGAAAGGCTTTTATATGGCTATCGGCTCCAGCGGCAACCAGTATAAAAATGCCCCGGTGGTCGGCGCCATGATGGCGGAATTAATTGATGCCTGCGAGAAGGGCCTGGATCATGACAAAGAACCCTTTCAGTTTAAGCTGCCTCATATCGGACGGATGCTCAACGTTGGATTTTTTTCGCGCAATCGGGAGATTAACTACGACAGCAGTTTTTCGGTCAACGGCTAGCCGTAGCGCCAAGCAGATTCGTTTAGCCACCAAGGCACAAAGACACTAAAATACTTTTTGACTTGGTGTTTGGGTGGTTGAATAGATAGGTGTCCTTAAATGTGAGGTATGATGTTTAAAAACAGGACGTTGTCGTCAATTGCGGCGTCCTGTTTTGATTCAGATGAGGAGGTAGATGCGCTTTTATTGGAGCGGCATCCAGCCGCGAAGTGAGCTGTCACAAAGGAAACGTCATGAAAATATTTATCTGTGTCAAACACGTGCCGGACTCAGCGGCCAAAATTACCATTCAGGGTCAAGACCAATTCGATGAATCGGTTACCTTTATCCTGAATCCCTATGATGAACATGCGGTCGAGGAGGCTGCCCGCGTTAAAAAGCAAGTCGGAGATTGCGAGGTGATTGCCGTCAGCGTGGGCAAGAAAGATGCTGAAAACACCCTGCGCTCCGCGCTGGCCATGGGGGCGGATCGTGGAATTTTAATCCAAACCGATGATCGTCCGGACAGTATCGTGACAGCCCGAGCCTTAAAAGCCGCCATTGAACAGGATGGTCAACCGGATCTCATATTTACCGGAAAAGAATCCATCGACAGTGAAGGGCTTCAAACCATGTACCGGCTTGCGGCCGGACTGGAGATGCCGGTTGCATCCAACGTGGTGGCGTTTTCATTGAAACAGGACCGTGTGATAGTGGAATGTGAGATGGAAGCCGGCGCAACAGGGGTTGTAGTGATGCCGCTTCCCTGTGTTATCGGCACCGGCAAAGGATTGAACAAACCGAGTTATCCGACCTTACCGGCGATTATGAAGGCCAGGAAAAAAGAAGTGAAAATGATTGATTTGGAAAGCCTGGCCATTGATGAACCGGCCAGCAGGATGGAGATACTCGAGTTAAAACCGGCCGTTGAAGCGCGTGAGGCCAAAGAGCTGAAAGGGCCGCCGCAGGAGGCGGTCGCAGAACTCATTCGGATCCTGCGTGAAGAAGTCAAGGTGCTGGCCTGAAAGTGCTGGAGTGCTGGAGTATTGGAGTGTTGGGCTTAAAAGCAGAAATGGATCTGATTTTTACTCTTTTAACTTTGGATATTCGAGATCCAAACATGGTTTATATTTTTCCATTATATCAACCATTCATCACTCCATTACTCCACTAATCCATATGGCTATCCAACACCAATGGCTCCAAAAAAACCATGTTACTAACAAGTTGTAGAAACTCTGAGATATCATGTCATGCGAAAAATCGGAATATTACTTGAGACCAAAAATGGTGTCTTAAAAAAGACCAATTTCGGTGCTATCACCGCCGCGCGCGGTGATGATCGCGAGCTATATGGCCTTTTGGTCGGTAGCAACGGGGCTGATTATAAGGCGTCGCTCGAGGCATACGGGATCCATAAAATTGTCGAAATCACTGCCAAAGAGGGCGCGCTCGATTGGAATCCGGTTTCCTGGGCCAGGGCGATCATCCACGCCATGGACCATTTTGGCGTGCAAACGCTTTTAGGACTTACCAGCGCCGAGGGTAAGGAATTGCTGCCCCGAATTGCAGCAGCCCTCGATGCACCCCTTGTGATGGATTGTATAGATCTCAATCTGTCCGATAGCCGCGTGAAAAAATCCCAGTTTTCGGGCAAGACCGTCGCGACCATAGAAGTCAAGGGGCCTTGCTATATTTATGGCGTCCGACCCAATGTTTTCGAGGCAACACCTTCACCCGGCCAAGCAGAGGTGGTTGCGTTTCAAACAGTTCCTGAAAGTGACGGCCTGGTTGTCAAAGAGGTCCGGCAGGATGACTCCAGAGGTATCGATTTAACCGAGGCTGATATCATCATTTCTGGCGGACGGGGCATGAAAAATTCAGACAACTTTGGCATTCTTATGGAATGTGCCGAGCTTATCGGCGCAGCCGTCGGCGCGTCCAGGGTTGCCGTGGATGCCGGTTGGATGCCGCATTCCATGCAGGTGGGCCAAACCGGTGCGACTGTCAGTCCCAAGGTCTATGTCGCCTGTGGTATTTCCGGATCGGTGCAGCATTTTGCCGGTATGAAGACATCCGGTCTTATCGTCGCAATCAATACGGACCCGGAAGCAAACATTGTTAAAAATTGTGATTACTACCTGGTTGCCGACTTGTTTGAGGTTATCCCGCTGCTGACCAGCCAATTGGCGGCGATCGTCAATAAGGATCAGTGAACCAAAATTAAGAACCGTGACGTCCTGCCTTAAAATTTGAATTGATCTTTGCATCATCATTTTCTAATATTCAATCCTTAGAATACTACACAATTTCTTGACCTAAACCTAACGCTCTGCAACCCCAATGTTGCGTCGTTGGGATCAAATTTAAAGCAGACCTTAAAAAGCTTATGCAAAATCAGGATTATCACCAGATTCTCCAATTCAACAATCATGGTATCGTTGCCACCGATAAAGGCGGTCTGATTACCTTCGTCAACGAAAGGGCAAAGGAAATCCTTCGATTCGGAAAAAGGAAAGTTGTGGGAACATCCATCTGGAAACACATGCCCCAAACCGGCCAACTTGTGGCCGCCTGTCTCGAATCCGGAAAACCTCAGTCCGGCAGTCAAATATTTGGAAAGCGTGTCAATCTGGTAGTCAACATCAATCCAATCAAAGAACGCCGCAAGACCACAGGCGCCGTCTGCACGTTTTTGACATTGGATGAATTTGAAATCATCGCCAAACGCTTGAAGACATTTTCCTCCTTGGATAAACAGTTTCAAACGGTTTACGAATCTTCCTCAGACGGCATCTGGATATGTGATCATGAAGGTAAGGTCATTAGTATTAACAGGGCATCTGAGAGACTCGGCGGAATAAAGCGGCAAGACATCATCGGCAAAAATGTTTCCGATATTATTAAAGAAGGATTGTACAGCAATTATGTGACCGATGAAGTTATCCAAACCAAGCGGCCGGTGAGCCAACTGCAGTATATCAGGAACACGAACAAAACCGTCTTGTGTACTGGAATCCCGGTGCTTGACGACAACGGTAACCTGTCGCTGGTTGTCATCAATGAAAGGGATATGACCCAACTGGAAGCGATGAAACTGCAGCTGGAGGAAACACGCAAGGAAAGGGAAAGATATAAAGACGAACTCGCCGAGTTGAGCATGCAGGAGTTGAAGGACCAAAAAGTTATCGCCGAAAGCGAGCAGATGCAGGAAATTTTTAGAACCGCTCTGAAGATCGCCCACATGC
Organism: Desulfobacterales bacterium; assembly: GCA_050124355.1. GTDB lineage: Bacteria > Desulfobacterota > Desulfobacteria > Desulfobacterales > JAFDCJ01 > JAFDCJ01. Next base: position 15,770 of record JASFFJ010000024.1, read on the forward strand.
AGGTAACGGGTATATTGTTATTGGGGGAATCCGGAACCGGCAAGGGCCTCTTGGCAAAATTTATCCACAATTCCGGAAAACGAAAAAAAAAGCCATTTATTCAGATCAACTGTGCGGCCCTGCCGGAAAACCTGCTGGAGGCGGAGTTATTCGGCTATGAAAAAGGCGCTTTTTCCGGAGCCGGCAGTCAGGGTAAACCAGGGCTGTTTGAACTGGCAAATGAGGGCACCCTTTTTCTGGACGAAGTCGGTGATCTTTCATTGACGGTACAGGCAAAGCTTTTAAAATACCTGGACGATCATGAAATCATGCGGCTTGGGGGAACTAAACCGACCGTTATTAACTGCATCATCATTGCCGCGACGAATCGGGATCTTGCAAGATTGGTCGAACAGAAGCAATTCCGTGAGGATTTATTTTTCCGCTTGGATACCATCACCCTCAACATACCACCCCTTCGAGAGCGATTGGATGATATCTTTGTCTTGTCCCATCATTTTCTGCAAGATTACAACAACAGGTTCAAACAGAAAAAGATGATTTCACCCCTAACGCTTTCTTTGATGCAGGCCTATCCGTTTCGTGGAAATGTGCGTGAGCTTAAAAACCTTATTAAAAAGGCCGTCATCATGAGCGAAGAGGAAGGAATCGACGCGTTCATATTAAGCAGCATCGGCAATGAGGTCCTGGAAGAGTGGAGCCAGACAGAGCAAAAAGAAAAAAAGATTAACAATCTGGTGGATGTTCTGGCAACTTTGGAAAAAGCGATGCTTAAAACCGCCAAACGGCAATGCCGCACCACGAGAGACATGGCTAAATTTCTCAATATCAGCCAACCAAGTGTCATTCGAAAACTCAAAAAACACCGATTATCGCCAAATTTGATCAATAAGCGGATCAAAAAATAAATCAGCGACCACCAGCAGACCTGTGAATACGGAGAAGCCCCCATTAATGGGCCGGGGCCCCGTACTGCAAGTGATCGCTGATTTATTTGATTCATAATCGAATCAAACTTCTCCACCATTCGCGTGACCTCCTTTGAAAGGCCGCCGGCATCGAGACATCAGGCTCCCCCCAGCGTCTGTGACACCCTGAAGAAACATCAGGCCACTCACAATATTTCTATTAATTTTATAGTGTTAGTCGAAGGCTACGATGACATATAGGATGGATGATCAGTAGGTGCCGATACCCGGTTATGCTCAAATCGATATTATTACCTGCTTTGGCGTAGATTTTGCTGACAGTAAAATTGTTTTCAACGATCGCAATCCTGCTTTTTAATTCTATGGTTTTTGGAGATTTCAAATGATTTACAAGGCCAACAAAGGACAAACCAGCTACGGTGAACCCATCGGCATTATCTTGATGGAGAGTTTTATGCCCTTTCCGCCGGGTTGTCCGGGCAATGCCTCGACATTCCCTTTCCCGGTGCGGTATGAGGTCGTGCGGGGTGCGAATATGGAGCGGCTGGTTTATCAGGGTGATCCGAACCTGCTTCAGCCTTTTGTGGACGCCGGCTGGAAACTGTTAAAGGAAGGCGTCAAGGCCATTGCCGGCAACTGTGGATTCATGGTTTTGTATCACGATCTGATGGCAAAAGAGTTTCCCGTTCCGGTATTTATGTCCAGTCTGCTCCAACTGCCGTTTATCCATCGCCTTTTACAACCCGGTGAGAAGGTTGGGATTGTCACTGCCAACGGTAAAACACTTACCGACAAACACTTAGCGGTCGCAACCAACGGAATCGATATCCCGGTGGCGGTAGCGGGCATGGAAGACCAACCCCACTTTTACGATGCCATACATGCCGAAAAAGGTTATCTGGATTTTGATAAGGTCGAACAGGAGACGGTAAGTGTGACACAGCGTCTCGTCCAAGAAAATGAGGGTGTCAAGGCTATCCTGTTTGAATGCACCGATTTGCCACCCTATGCCGCTGCCGTTCAGGAAGCCGTCGGCTTGCCGGTTTTCGATTTTTCGACCCTGGTCAACTATGTATTCTCGGCCCTCGTTCGGCGGCGGTTCGATGGAATCTATTAACCCAGACCGACCGAATGCCCAACTAAAAGGTAAAATCGCGGTCTATCAGTGATCTCGGGTCAATTTTATTGGCTTAATAACTAGGTCTGTAATAGGGAGGAATAGCCATGCCTGAAGAAATTTTGAAAAAAAAAGCGTTGATCCATGGTGAATGGGTCGAATCGGAATCGGGAGAGCGGTTTGAGGTGCGTTATCCGGGGGATGGGCGAGTCGTTGGTACCGTGCCTCGGTGCACCCGGAAGGATGTCCAGAATGCGGTTGCAGCGGCCAAAGAGGGCCAAAAGGCGCTCGTCAAACTATCACTTTTAAAACGCATCGAATTACTCCACAAAGCCGTGGAAATTGCCGGTAAAGACGATGAAGCGGCATCGCGCATATTGTGTATGGAATCAGGCAAACCCCTGCAGCAGTCGATCAGCGAAGCCAGTCCCCTCAAGGGATACTCCTGGAGCAATTTTCACGTAGCCACCGCCAATGTGAAATCCCATCGCGGACTGACGCTTCCAAATGTGACGGAAGACTCCAACAACAAGCGCATCATGCATATTTTCGAACCGGTGGGTGTTGTGGCGAATATTTCGACGTTCAGCTACCCTTCCGAGATGCCGAACTGCACCATACCCTATGCATTGGCCCTGGGAAACAGCGTCGTCGTCAAACCTTCCAGCGGATCTCCTTTCAGTGCCATCCTTATTGCAGAGGCCCTGCATGAAGCCGGGTTTCCAGCCGGCAGCATCAATGTGCTGACGGGGCCGGGAGCAGAGGTCGGGGATGAGCTGGTGTCGAGCCTTGGTGTCGATGCCGTTAATTTTTTTGGCCAGGAAAAGACCGGCGAGACGATTGCCGCAAAAGCGGCCCTCAAAAAGCTGCTGTTTGCCATCGTGTCCAACAATGCGCTGATCGTCATGGACGACGCCAACATCGAAGAGGCTGTCAATTCTGCCATCGGCGGGTGTTACGGCCACAACGGACAGTCCCCCATTTCGACACGCCGGATATTGGTACACAAGGACGTGCACCGCGAATTTGTGGATCTTTTCGTCGAAAAAACCAAAGACCTTGTTTTCGGAGATCCTCTGGACGAGAAGACGGATGTCGGCCCGGTGAACAATCCCAAGGTCCTGGAAATGACCATGGCTCTGATTGAAGATGCCCGCAAAAATGGCGGTAAATTCCTGACCGGAGGCAATAACACCGAAGGGCTATTCATCCAACCGACGGTGATCGACGCGGTGACGGCAGACATGGCGATTGCTCAAGAGGTCACCATGGGACCGGTGACGGCCCTCATGGCTTTCGGAAGTGTTGAAGAGGCTGTCGAAATGGCCAATTCGACCCGTTTCGGGTTTCAGTTCGGGGCTTTCACCAGTGGTTTGGCCAATGCCTATTTTCTGGCGGAAAATATCAAGGCTGGAAGTATCTATATCAATGAGTCCACCAGCTGCTGGGATGAGATGGCGCCTTTTGGCGGCGTAAAACGGAGCGGTGTCGGCCGGATGCTGTCAGACTGGATATTTAACGAGCTCAGTGAAATTAAAATGATTATGTTCGATCTGGGTAAGGTAAAAAAACAATAGGTTCAGGGTTCAGCGCTGCCACTATTCTGAACAACGGCCAGTCTGATCAAGTAAGAAACTCTAATTTTTGAATGAAAAAGAGGAATGGATTCCTATCTAAAAAAAAATAATAAAAATCGAATCCATTCCACATCTCTTCATCTATTTGAAGTTTCATAAGAGAAAGGGATCGGAAGTTCAGGATTCAGCGGCGCTACTGGCGGACGAAACACCCAGTCTAATCGAGCGCTTCACGAATTAACCATTCAACCAATTTACCATTTGACTACTCGAAATAGAGAGGCAAAACAGCAATGACCTATTTATATGGGGGAACCATTCTTAGGGTGGATCTGAGGACCGGGAACATTGAAAGGCAATCGACCTCGGCCTATGCGGACAAATGGCTCGGTGGCCGTGGATTCAACACACGCGTTCTTTACAAGGAGCTTGAACCGGGCATTGACGCGCTCTCGCCCGAAAACGTACTGATGTTCAGCGTCGGGCCGCTCACGGGCAGTATGTTTCCCGGTTCCGGGCGTGTGGAAGTAGCGGCCAAATCGCCGGTGACCGGCATCCAGGGCATGTCGAACATGGGGGGCTATTGGGGGCCGGAACTTAAATACGCCGGCTATGACAGCATCCTCATCAAAGGCAAGGCACCGAAACCGGTTTATATCGCTATAAACAACGACAAGGTGGAAGTAAAAGACGCATCCCATATCTGGGGATTGGACACTTACAAGACCCAGGATGCCTTACAGGAAGAACTCGGCGATCCCGAAGTGGAGGTCGTCTGCATCGGACCCGGCAGTGAAAACCTCGTGGCTTACGGTTCCATTCAAACCCGTATGGGCAACGCGGCCGGGCGGACCGGAATGGGAACCGTTATGGGATCCAAAAACCTGAAAGCCATCGCGGTAAGGGGCACAAAAGGTGTGTCGGTGGCGGACCCGGACCGTTTCTTAGAAATCTGCCTTAAGGCTTTGGAAGTTCAAAAACCCCTGATCGACAATGCCCGCACCGTGGATATGGCTGAAAACAGCCCGCCTGCGACCTGGGCGGTTGTTCTGGGAAATTATGAGTCCAATGTTTGGGACAAGCAGCAAGAATTGAAGGGCGGTCACAAGCCATTCTGGGAAAAGCATAAAAATCGACAGGGTGATGGGCGCACGGGTTGCTTTAACTGTCAGGTGCGATGCATGGACTATTTCGAGGAGAGCGATCTGGGTCCCCTGGTGGCCAGCTGTAACATCTACGGATCCGCCACCTGGATCATTAAAAACGCCGACATGAAAACCTGGTACGCCGTTGCGGCCAAATGTCACCGGCAGGGAATCGACGTACTGTCGGCCACCCGGATGATCGCCTGGGCCTCGGAGTTATACGAAAAGGGCATTATATCCCTTGAGGACACCGGCGGCATCCCCCTGGTATGGGGAAGCCGCGAGGCACTCGATCGAATACTGGATTTGATTGCCGGAAACGAGGGTTTCGGCGCCATTTTGGCCTGCACTCCAGAGAAAGCCTCTGAAAAATTGGGTAAAGAAATTGAACCGGTTCTCAACATCAAGGGGACGCCCGTTGGCGAAACCAATATCATGAATTTCAGAGCCAGGGCCATGGGCGCGGCCGTAAACCCGCGGGGCAGCGACGAGTATCGTGCTCGCGCCGGCTCTTTTGACAATCTGGGAACCGGATCGGGTTCAAAGCTGACCGCCATGGCCAGCCCCGACAGCTGGGAGGCCAAAACGGCCATGGCGATCGTCGAAAAGGCGGTTGCCCAAAAAAGATCCAAGGAAGGAGAGACGGCCCAGATTACCCAGTTCGACTGCGAATCCAGGGGAGAGTTGGCCGCCCTCGCCAACCGGTTGATCTGCATAACCGACTCGGTGGGTCAGTGCAAATGGAACACGGTTTTTCTCAACGTCGGCATCGGCATCGAACTCCAGGCGGAGGCCCTGTCGGCAGGGATGGGCCGGGCGATAACGGCGGACGATCTTATCGATACTGCGTCCAGGATAGCCACCCAGGAGAGAGCCTTTGCCGTCAGAGAAGGTCTCACACGAGATCAGGACACCCTGCCCAAAAAGTTGATCAATTACCAGATGCCGGGCACTTGGCCTGAGGATAAAGTCGATCTTGAAGATCTTGAACGCATGAAAAGCGAGTATTACGCGGCAATGGCTTGGAACGTGAAAAGCGGTGTGCCCGCACGGGAAACGCTTGAGGCATTAGGCCTGTTCGATGTGGCATTGGATCTGGAAAAAATGGGAACGCTTTCAATAAATGAAGATTGAAGATTTAAGATTTGTGGTCCGCCGCCGCCGGACCGTTCTGCAATTTGATGATTTTTTGTTAGGAATCGACCCAGATACTGGATGCTTGATGTTGGTCACTGGATACCGGACCGTGCTAGCCCATGGCTGAGTTTTGGTGATTTGAGCATTCGAGATTAGAATTTGTTTCGATTTTCGAATTTAGAGTTTAACTATGGTAAGCCATTTGGATCCAGGTATCCAGGAGACTTGTTTAATGTGAAAGGTGAAATCATGAGTTATGTCATTCTAATCAACGCGGACAAATGCAGTGGCTGCCAGATGTGTGAAATCGCCTGCTCGCTGCGTAACATGAAAGAGTGCAATCCGGAGCGATCCAGAATTCGGGTCGTCAAATCCCAGTTGGACGGCCAGCTCGAATTCGTCCCCTCGACCTGTATGCAGTGCGAGACCGCCATGTGTGAGCTGGTCTGCCCGACCAATGCCATCAGCCGGGATCTTGAGACCGGCGCCAGGATCATCAGCGAAAAAAAATGTATCGGGTGCAGCTCGTGCAGCTATGCCTGTCCGTTTGGGGCCTGTTTCGTCGATCGCCGTCTGGGAAAGTCCATCGTCTGCTCGCAGTGCGACGGCGACCCGACTTGCGTCAAGGTCTGCCCATCCGGCGCCCTTTCATACGCAAGCGCCGATCAGGTCAATATCACCCTCAAAAGAGGAGCTGCCCAGCGTCTGATAATAGCCAGAGAGGAAATGCGGACGCCGGTCGAGACGTCCAACCTTCCCGAAGACAGGGATCCGTGTTGAAAACAGATGGGAGAGTTATTATATTTTGCTGAAACAAGTCTGCTGTGGATGGTGTCTGTTTTCTTTTTGGCGGGAATTGTCACCAGAAGCCTTTTTTTTGTATTCAACATTCTCCGACCGCGACCGTTCGGCAGGCGCGGCTTGATGAACCCGTTCGTGACGCTGGTTGGCGCACTCGTTCCCTTTCATCGGGCAGCCCTGAAAAAGCCTGTATACGCGGCCATTCGCCACGCCTTTCATGCCTGTCTTTTCATTTTACCCATATGGTTTTCAGGGCATGTTTACCTGTGGGAGGAGTCCCGCTTCGAATGGTACTGGACACCGCTGCCTGATGAATGGGCGGATCGCATGACCCTGTTTGTCCTGATCACCTGTACTTTCTTTATTGGCCGACATATCGTTTCAAAGGAACAACGTCTCAACGCCAAAATTTCAGATTTTTTGCTTATCCTCATCACCGGGCTGCCTTTTCTGACGGGTTATTTTCTCACTCACGGCAACCTGAACAGCATTCCTTTTTTTGATACCTATCTATGGTATATTCACGTGATCAGCGCTGAGATCATGCTGGTCATGATCGTATTTCTGTTTTGCCGGACACGCTTGAGAAAAGAGACCTGCGTCGGCTGTGCCGCCTGTGTGGAAAACTGTCCCACCAATACGCTAGATTTTTCAGACAATGACGCTGTCCGCATCTTCAAGTATTCTCACTACCAGTGTATCTGCTGCGGATCC
>JASFFJ010000025.1:0-23132 GCA_050124355.1 Desulfobacterales bacterium
CGAGGCCTCGATCCTGGAAGAAATCGAGCGCCGCAACTGGGGCAAATCCCGCACCCAGTGGGTGGTGGCTGAGGAACTCGCCCGCAGCTATGTCGATTATCTCAAAAAGGACACAAGCCTCAAAGAGATCACGGTGGCCGGCAGTTACCGGCGCGGCAAAGAAACCGTCGGTGACCTCGATATCCTGGTAAACGTTAAGCAGGGATCCGATATCATGACGCACTTTGTGACCTACGAGGATGTGGACCATGTTATCTCCCGGGGAGAGATCCGTTCGTCGGTGGTGTTGCGTACAGGACTGCAGGTGGACCTGCGGGTTGTAAACCAGGTGGGCTATGGTGCAGCCCTGCACTATTTTACTGGTTCCAAGGCCCATAATATTACCGTACGCAAGCTGGCTCAGAAAAAGGGGATGAAGATCAACGAATACGGGGTTTTCAAAAATGGCAAGCGCATCGCCGGCAAAACCGAAGAAGACATCTTCAAGCAAGTGAATATGCCCTATATCGAGCCCGAGCTGCGCGAGGATCGCGGCGAAATCCAGGCAGCTCAAAAAAACCGGCTGCCTAAATTAATCAGGCCCGATGACATCCGCGGAGATCTGCACGCCCATACCCAAGAGACCGACGGTCGTGACACCCTGGAAGACATGGTTTCGGCGGCTCAGAAAAAAAGATATGCCTATATAGCAATCTCCGATCACTCCCAGCACGTCACCGTCGCTAAAGGTCTGGACCGCAAGCGTCTGGCAAAGCAGATCGAAAAAATCGACCGCCTCAACGCCAAAACCCGTAAATTCGTCGTTCTAAAGGCCATCGAAGTCGACATCCTCAAAGACGGTTCGCTGGATCTGGCGGACGACATTTTGAAAGAATTGGATGTGGTCATCGGCGCCGTTCATTCCGATTTCAAGCTTTCGCGCGAAAAGCAGACCGAACGCATTCTGCGGGCCATGGACAACCCCTTGTTCAATATCCTGGCGCATCCCAGCGGTCGGCTGATCAACGCCCGTGAACCCTATGAGGTCGACCTGGAACGTTTGATTGAAGCTGCCGCCGAGCGCGGCTGCTTTATGGAGCTCAACGCCCACCCGGATAGGCTTGACTTAAATGACGTATTCTGTAAAACCGCCAAAGATCTGGGGGTCAAAATGGCCGTTTCCACTGACGCCCACGGCGTCGACAGCCTTGATTACATGCGCCTGGGGGTTCAGCAGGCCCGCCGGGGGTGGCTGGAGCCCGATGATGTGCTCAATACACGTAGCTGGAATGAACTAAAAAAATTGTTGCAAAGAAGCTAAAAAAGACAGGAATAAAGAATACTTGAAACGAGGTTAAATGGACCTGTTACGGATCATCTTTGCGATTATTCTTCCGCCGCTCGGAGTTTTTCTGCAAGTAGGGTTTGGCGGCCAATTCTGGTTAAATATACTATTAACCTTGCTTGGTTATATACCGGGTATTGTACACGCGGTTTGGATCATCGCCAAAAGATAAAGTTTTTCGAGACAAACCCCAAGACGGTGGCAAATTAATGACGTCAAAAAAAGCAGGAGATTATCAGCAGGAGAGCGGGCTGGACAAAAATGAGCGCAAGGATGCCGAGCGTCGCACCGCTCCGGGTGCGGCCGGGGTCTACGCGGCGATCCGTAGAGAGGGTGAAGAAGAACTCGATCGCGGTACTTCCGCTCTTGTCTGGTCCGGTGTTGCGGCCGGGGGCGGAAACCGCTCGTGTAATGATTATCATCATCACGGACGTTATCGGTTTGGGAGGATTCGCCCACATCATTGCCGGTTCGATTGCCGCTTTTTATGCACTGCTCGAAGGTGACGCCACCATCGGCATGTTCTTTATTCGTTTTTTTTTGCCGGCATTGACGGGAAACATAGTTGGCGAAGTGGCCTTATTCATCAACCGGTACTATTTAACTTACAAATCACTGTGATTTGATACGGCCGATCAGCCGAGATATTTTAAGGGCTGTGACTTTTCATCGTTGCAAGGGCGGGCCGCTCAAAAGGGGCATTTATGCGAATAAAAATCCTGAATTTTTGGTATCACCTCCATGGAAGCTTCTGGTTTGTGCCCGCCCTTATGACTGTCGCGTCGATGTTACTTTCTATTATCACACCCGAAATCGATAAATACTTTCTTTACAGAGACGACACTCAAAATTGGTGGATCTATAGCGGCGGGCCTGATGGTGCGCGGACCGTTCTGTCAGTAATTGCGGCCTCCATGATTTCCGTTGCCGGCGTTGTTTTCTCGATCACCATCGTCGTCCTTTCATTGGCCTCCTCTCAGTTCGGTCCGCGTTTGATTAGAAATTTCATGAATGTCAGGGCAAATCAGATGGTGCTCGGGACTTTCGTGGCGACTTTTACCTATAGCATCCTGGTGCTTCGCACCGTCAATGCCAGCATGGAAGCCAGATTCATACCGGGCCTATCCGTTACGGTTGCCATGGTGATGTCGCTCTTCGGCTTGGGGGTTTTGATATACTTTATCCATACCGTTTCAGAGTCGATCCAGGCCCAAAACATCATTGCCAGAGTTCGCCGTGATTTAGAAAATGCGGTAGATCGTATTTTTCCGGAAAAGCTTGGCCAAGGGTCAGATCTATCCCACGGACCCATCAAGCGAGATTATGATATTCCAACGACCTGCGACAGTGAAGTCTGTCAGGTCAAGGCCGAACGCGGTGGGTATCTTCAGGCCATCGACAATGACGCATTGATGCAGATTGCGGTCGAAGAAGATCTCCTCATCCATCTTGGACACCGTCCGGGAAACTTTATTACCCGGCACGGCGTCCTGGTGACGGTTTGGCCAGGAGACCGGATCGATGAGAAACTTTCAAAAAAAATCAATGCCATCATCATTGTGGGACCGGAACGGACACTGGAGCAGGATGTGGAGTTTGCCATCAGCCAGTTGGTCGAAATCGCCGTTCGCGCACTCTCACCGGGCATCAACGATCCGATCACGGCCATCACCTGCATCGACTGGCTGGGCGACATTCTCTGCCAGCTGGCCAGCCGTAAGATGCCCTCCTCCCACCGGTACGACCAGCACAACAGATTGAGGGTCATCTGCAAGCCATTTACGTTTGAGGGGATGGTGGATGCGGCCTTTAATATGATCCGGCAGAATTCCCGGTCCGTTGCAGCGGTGTCAATTCATCTGCTGGAAACCATCGCCACCATCGCAGCTCAGACCCCTACAGAAAAAGACCGTGCGGCACTCTTGCGACATGCCTCTCTGGTGGCCGATGGATGCAAAGAAAGTTTGTCAGCGGAGGACGATCGCAAGGATCTTGAAAAACGATACGAAGCGGTCGTCAAGACCTGCAATGCGGAACCTGCAAGTATCGCCTTGAACCCAGAAGTATGTTCATGATGGCTTCGCAAAAAAAAAGCCTGATTTCAAGGTGCTGCAGGTCGGTAGGCTGAAAGCGTGGATATGTCATCGGACAGACAATTGGAGGCTCAAATCAAAGAGGATTTGGCGGACCCAAGTGATTTCAACCTGCTCATCGAAACATGATAAGTATTGACCAATCTATCCTTTTTGCCTACAGTAACGTGTAGGAATAGCCAGATATACTCTGAAGGGAGGTCTTAAATATGGACACATACGATGTCGTTATCGTCGGTTCCGGAACCAGCGGTCAAACAGCCGCATTCGATTTAAATGAAAAAGGGTTGAGGGTGGCGGTTGTTGAAAAATCTGATCGTCCCGGTGGAACCTGTGCCCTGGCCGGATGTCAGCCCAAGAAATGGTTTTACGAAGCCGCTGAGGCAATTGCCAAATCCCGCCACTTGGAGGGCAAGGGGATTGTCGCTGCCCCCGAAGGCAACTGGCGCCAGGTGCATGAACAAAAGCGGCTATTCACCGCCGGCATTCCGGAGGGAACGATTCAAAACTTTCAAAAGGCCGGGATTGACCTGGTGGAAGGAACAGCCCAATTTTTAGATGATAAAACGCTGTCGGTAAATGGGAAGCGGATTCAGGCTCAATTTTTCATATTGGCAACCGGTGCGAAGCCAATGGAACTGCCCATAAAGGGAATCGAGCATGTCATCACCAGCGATGATTTCCTGGAGTTAACGGAACTGCCACCTTCCATCCTTTTTATCGGAGGCGGATTCATCTCTTTTGAATTCGCCCATTTTGCCGCACGACTTGGCGCCGCCAACCAACGTGCGGTCATTCTGGAAGCTGCTGACAGCCCCCTGGGGGCCTTTGACAGTGAAATGGTTGAATTGCTGGTGGCGGCGTCTGAAGCTGAGGGCATCGATGTCAGGAACAGCGTCGCCATCGAGGCGATAGAAAAGCATGCCAAAGGATTTTCAGTTCGAACCGCAAATAGTGGCAGCTTTGAAACGAACCTCGTGGTTCATGGGGCCGGACGGGTACCTGTTTTGGATACCCTTCAGCTGGACGCTGCCGGGATTGAGTTTTCAAAACGCGGCATTACCGTCGATCAGGCCCTGCAGACTTCCAACCGACGCGTTTTCGCTGTTGGCGATTGTGCGGCAACCATCCAGCTTGCCCGGGTCGCTGATCAAGAAGGCCATGTAGCGGCTGATAATATTTTGGCGGAGCTCGATCTGGGCCGCAAAGCAACGATGGATTACCGTGCCGTACCGGCGGTTCTTTTTACCTATCCCCAGTTTGCCATGGTAGGCAAAACCGAAGCGGATTTAAAACAAGACAAGCAAACGTATCGAAAAAGCTTTGCTAAGAATCTCAGCTGGCCGACTTACCAACGCGTGGGGTTAAGGGATGCCGCCTATAAAATACTGATCGATGCCAACGATCAAATTCTCGGGGCCCACATGATATCCGATGATGCTGCCGGTATGATCAACACCATCAAGCAGGCCATGTTAAATGAAACGCCGGTCGACGAGTTATATCTGCAAACCATCGTCAGCCCTTATCCCACGAGAGAAAGTGATATGAGTTACATGCTGAAACCCTTGCTGTCCGACAAATAGGTTTCCCGGGTCAAATCGCTTTTCAGCCGATCAGCTTTTTTACGGATTTTATTCCGATCCGTATCGCGCTTCCGATCCAGGTTGCGAAACTGCAATCCCATTCGTGGATTTTTTTTTAACCGTTGATGGTTTCTTGAAAGGAAGTCCCAGTAGAGGGTGGTAAACGGACAGGCATTTTCTTTGATGGACTCCTTGGGATCAAAAATGCAAGCGGAGCAATAATCGCTCATCTTGTTGATATAGCTGCCCGAGGCGGCGTATGGCTTGGTGCCGATGATCCCACCATCGCCGTATTGACTCATTCCCAGCACATTGGGAAGGGAAACCCAGTCAATCGCGTCCGCGTACATGGAAAGATGCCATCGATGCACGTCATAGGGTCGGACGCCCAGCAGCAGTGCAAAAAGCCCCATCACCATCAGACGCTGAATATGGTGGGCATAGGCGGTATCAATCAATTGTCGAATACAATTGTGGATACAATTCATTTCCGTTTCCGCGGTCCACATAAAGGCCGGCATCGGCAGATCGGCCTGCAATGCATTCATTTCTGCGTATTCGGGCATTTTAAACCAGTACACGCCCCGGACGAATTCCCGCCATCCCAGTATCTGCCTCACGAAACCTTCCACGGAATTGATCGGGGCCTTTTTGTCACGGTAGGCCTGAATTGCATCGTCAATCACCTTGCGGGGGTCGAGCAAATGTAGATTGAGAACACAGGACAGTCGGGAATGGTATAGATAAGGAAAATCCGACACCATCGCATCCTGATAGGTGCCGAAATGTTCCAGTCGATATTTCACAAAATCCCGCAACGCGGCAAGTGCTTGTTCGTGGGTGACGGGATAATCAAAGTTTTCCAATTGCCCCGGGCTGCCGGGAAATTCTCGTTCGACAAGTTTTATCACCTTTTGGGTCGTCTGATCCGGCTGAAAGGAGCGGGGCGGCTTGATTTTTGGCGGTCCCTTCTTTCCAAATACGCCTCGATTGTCCTTGTCGAAATTCCAGTTTCCGCCGACAGGATCCTTACCCTTCATCAGGATATCATGATCCCGTCGCATTTTGCGGTAGAAGGTTTCCAGCAGAAGGGATTTACGGCCCTCGGCGAAGGATTTGAAGTCGTCAACGGTCGACATAAAATGGGTGTCCGGCCTTACCTCAAGCTCGCAATTCAGGCTTTTGGCCGCCGTTTGAACGCTTTCAAGAACGCGGTAGTCACCGGGACGCACACAAATTAGTCGCTGGGGCCGCGTCTTATTTGCCCATCGTGTGATTTCCGCCGCAAAGCTGCCGCGATTGTTGGGGTCATCGAGCGCTACGTAGTGAACAAGGTAGCCACGATCAGTCAGTTCGCCCGCAAAATGACGCATTGCAGAGAAGAAAAGAGCAAGGCGAATTTTGTGCTGGGGAATATAAGTCGCTTCTTCCTTGACCTCCATCATCAAGATGGCGTCCTCGGCAGTGTCAAAATCATCAAAAGCCGCGGAATTTGCGTCGAGCTGATCTCCGAATACCAGAACCAAATTGCGGGCTTTTTTTTCGTATGCTCTGCTCATTTTTATACCAGCCTTTCAGGATTGCATGACTTTTAGAGTGTAAACGAAAAACGAACCTTATTGACAGGGACAGGTCATTTAAACGGCTAATTGTCTATAATAATTATAGTTACTCACATATGAAAATCATGAAAATTCCAAGTACCAATAATTTGGTGCTTGCGATTTGGGATTTTTTTGTCCTATAAAAACGTCTAATGCGATTGGTTCAGAATTCGCTTTGACGTTACCCTGACCTCGCTTAAAGGGCAGTTTGACATTAACACCGGCCGGGCTTGTATTCAATGTTATTTTTTCAGGATCGGTGGGATCGTTGCTGATTCTTTATGATTGGAGTCTGAATATCATGGTGATTGCCTGGTATCATCCGGCCGAGTACTGGAATATGCAGGAATGGCTTCAGCGAACGTGTCTGGAGATATTGGGACGATTTAATCACGAGGGCATCGATTTTGCTTTTCCGAGTCATACACTCTACCTGGCCAATGACGACAAACGCCAATTTCAGGGCTCCTGACCCCAATTGGAAAAACTCCTCGGGAAGTCCTGATATCCAATAAACCTACAAAATTTGTAGTAAAAAAATGCATGAATTCAAGATGCAACAGATTTTATCAAAATAAATGGAACGATAACCCAGAAAAAGATAATATCGACGTCCTTTACATTAGTTAGAGACCTGAAATTAAGAAAATTCAGAACGATTCGCCCAAATTCAGTTTTATTGACACGATTTCTGACGTTTCTGTTGCATCCGAATTTACGACACATCAGTAGTTCTGAATTTAGCCTGAAAATGTTGAAAGAAGAGACCGTGACCTACGTCCCTGAAGGAGGCAGCGATGCGTAATGGAGAAGCTTTGGTATACGCTTATGTGCTTGATGGCCAAGGCGGCGTTATAGCTGTTGATTGGAATATAATCGACGACCTTTATTATGGTATTAACCGAAATGAAAAAAGTAAATTCAGAACGATTCGCCCGAATTTAGTATGATTGACGTAATTTCTGAAATTTCTGCTACACCCGATTTTACGAAACATCAGTGGTTCTGAATTTATTCAGGACGAAATCCCTCAATAATTTTTCCGCGCTCAATGAAATGGGCGATGTCATCGAACGAATTTTTATAGGCAGATATTGCCGTTTGTAGTTTATCGACGATCAGGTCATCTGTGCCCAGTTTCTCCTCTGCTTTCGACAATAACCGCTCGCCTTCCTTAAAATGTTGCGATATGTCCGCCAGCAATTCCTTTCGTTTCTCATGTTTTTTACGCTCCTTGGCTATAATTGGCAATAGCCTTCGAACCGAATATTCCACCAATGCATCTCTTGGAGCATTATGCTTGCTGGAGATTGAATCTAAAAAGGACAGTGACCGGCGACTGATGACAAATGTCTTTTGGATTCGCTCATGGCGATCGAATTTGGTGTTTTCAAGTTCGCTCGCCATGCTCTTCAATACCTTGTCATTTTCCAGCAAATGGTCAAAAATTGATTTTTGTTTGATTCCCAACTGGGCCGAAAGAATACTGATTGCATCAATACAGGCTTCCGAAAGCCGAAATGTGGCGCGCACCGATTGCCGCCCCCGGAGATCCAGAGTTGATGGGTTTGACCCAGACATGCTTATATCATTTTGATTTCCATCAGTTTTTTTCATAAATCCCTCCTTATACCAAAGCCTGAACGCTAATATTACTAAAATATAAATTAATTTTAAAGTAATGCAATATTTTTTTTATTGTAGATCTTGACAAGTATTGATTTGTTTTTATCATATTGTCAAAAATAAAATTTGTGTCGCTTGAAATTGTTTATACCATAATAAAACAACCGCCATTAACGGCAAAATCCAAGGAGGTGTTAAAATGATTTATCGCAGATTTTTTAACGTTCCTACAATGAGAGTAAGGAGCCCGTGGGATGAATTACATCGGATGAGACAACAGCTTGAACGTGTTTTTGATGATGTCCCGCAACAACGCCTGAGTGCCGGAGTATTTCCGCTGACGAACCTAACTGAAGACAAGGACAACTACTACGTTCGCGCCGAATTACCGGGTGTCAAAGGCGATGAGCTTGATATTCAGGTCACTGGCAATAATCTTGCCATTTCCGGCGAGAGAAAGATCGCAGCGGAAGAAGAAGGCGCCCGGTACCACAGAAGGGAACGCGAAGCTGGCACATTTTCCAGGATGATCGGCCTCCCAGGCGAGGTCAATACCGATAAAATCGAGGCCAATCTGGAGAATGGTATCTTAACCATTGTGGTAGCAAAAGCAGATATCGCAAAGCCCAAACAAATAAGCGTAAGTTCGTGAAACGATTCTCTTACAAAGGAGGGATTTAGCAATGGCTGATAATGAGAGCAAAGAACTTAAGGTTCGAGAAAAGCAAGAAATGGCCAGCCCTGCCGAGCAAACCACGCCAGGATTGGTCTTCACACCTGCTGTCGACATATTTGAAACGGAAAAAGAAATTACCCTGCTTGCCGACATGCCGGGCGTCAAGGCAGAAGCTTTGACCATTGATCTTCGTGACAACACCCTGACACTTTCGGCGGATTCTGCTCCTGTTGATAACAATAACGAAAATGAAGTTTTAAGTGAGTATGAAACCGGCAGGTATTACCGTCAATTTACATTAGGTGAGATGGTTAATCAGGAAAACATTGATGCGAAGCTAAATGATGGTGTCCTACGTCTATCACTTCCAAAAGTGGAAAAGGCCACACCTAAGAAAATTACCGTCAAAACAGGATAATTGGCTCAAGGAGCCGGGAGCCTGCGAATACAAAATTTGCGAGAATCCGGCTCCGATTAATTCCGTTAAGCGAGTTTATAGATCAGGTACAATACTTATTTTCGCCTTTTGTTTGGTTGGTGCCAATTGGGGCTAATAGAATAGGAGGTGACGAGATGCAAGTACATCCCACGAACACCCCCTACCTTCATTAGCCAGAAAATCTAATCGAATCAACCCGACTTAAGCGTATTGATAATAACAACTGTTGCCTTTGATATTTTAAAAATGAGAAGCGCAATCTGTCAAGGAGGTGGTGTACATGTTTGACGTCTTACCGTGGAAACGAAACAGGGATAACAGATTCAAAGAGGGATGGAGTATTGGAGCACTGGAATTATGAACTATCGCTCGTAAACTCTATGTATCTGCTAATCTCGGTGGCTTCTTTTCAAGGTTGCAGAAGATCGGTATTGGGTTTTCTTTTTTTCCAATACTCCATTACTCCAACACTCCATTAGTATGTTGAGCAAAGCAGAGTCATAAAGAGACTCTTCCAGAGCGCAAACCAAAATCAAATCTGTTGGACCTGTATTCTTTACTTTTTAGTTTAAACATTCCTTGCGAAAGGAATACTTACGCAGATCATAATTATTAGCTAAAGAGGTTTGTTATGGCAAAAAGCTACTTTGCAATTCTCGGCATTTCATCGGGTGCGACGGGGGATGAGATTAGGAGTGCCTATCGTCGTCTGGCGAAGGAATTTCACCCGGACCATTACGAAGGTGGCAGCGAGAGATTCCAGGAAGTTCAGGAAGCCTACTCGGTGCTCGGAAATCGCCGTAGACGAAGTGAATACGAGCAGCGCATCAGAAAAGTGTCGCCAAAAACTCCATTGAGACGTCCTGGCTACCCTGCACCCGAACCGCTAATTCCCGAAGAAAACCCCGTCGATTTAGGAGACGTATCACCCGTGAGATCGTTCCAGTCCTTTACTCCTTCAATGGACGAGATCTTCGATTGGCTGTGGCGTAATTTTTCCAGTTTGGAGCAACCCAAATCCGGTCGCGTTAAAAATCTGACAATGGAGGTGACGCTCACACCGGAGCAGGCGAGTCGCGGCGGCAATGCCAAGATCATGGTACCAGCTCAAGCTGTCTGCCCAACCTGTCGTGGTCAAGGAGGTGTGGGGTTTTATGAGTGTACACGCTGTGCGGGAGAAGGCGTAATTTCCGGTGAAATGCCGATCTCGGTTTCATTTCCACCGGGTCTTGTGAAAGATCATGCCGTCATGATTCCTTTGGATCGATTCGGCATACAAAACGTTCATGTTACCGTGTTGTTTCGACCAACAGGCAGTAACGTAATTTGATTCGTTTTAGGCCATTTTTACCGCTGGAAGCGATCCCCTCTTTCAGGATTGAATAGTATTACAGTAATCACTGGAATAATCATCCCGATCACCGCAACGCTGATCATCAGCGACCCAAGATCATCATACTTGCCGCGTTCGATGATAAAGATCTTATTGAGGTATTTTGTGGCTAATTGGCTGGCAGACAGGGCCAGATTGGTAAAAGCTGCCATCACCGCAAAGTAAGTGGCTTTTTGGTTTTTCGGTGCTTCTTGGGCGATCCAGGCCAGCATCGGGATCATGGCAACCTGCCCCAAAGGAGAGTCTGCCATGGTGTCGACGATGGCAATAGTCCTGGCGCCGAATCCCAGGTGTTCTGCGGTCCACTCGTGCAGGCCGTAATACATCCCCACAAACGGCAGAAACATAACAGTGTTGTAAATTGATAAAAAAACAACCAGATAGGGTATCGGCCGCCGACTCATCCAGGCCCTCAGGGCAAACATTCCTAAAATGGCGAGTATCGCCGAAATTTGACGAAGGGTGCCGAAAAACGCTTCATCAAATCGCAATACATCGATCTGCCACCAGCTGGCCCCGGCGCCGGCTGTGGGCATGGCACGAAATACAAATATAATAATTGCAATACCGATAATTTCCTGGCGTTTTTCGGTCTCCAGGTTTTGGACCAGCTGATATATGAGGTAAGCGATAATCAAAAGGGACCCGCAAAAGATGATTTCCTTTTTCAGGGGAAGGTCGGAAAGGCCAATAACTAATGTCATAACCGCAAAGAATCCGCTGCCGCCCAGGATATAATAGTTCGGCGTGAGTGTGTGGTCCTCAGGCCGGGTCATCTTCAAAATTTCACCTTCAGAAAAGTCCTTTTCCCTTAACTGTTTACGCCGGTAATGCAGCATCCAGCTGCCAAGGGTAACACCCATCACCGAAATGACGGGAATTACCAGAGAGATCCAGTACATGGCAGCATAAGAAAGGGCCTGGGCCAGCCATCCACCCAGCCCGGCGACCGCGGCGCTGCCGCCGAGTATTGATACCCGGCCCAGCGTCTGCACGGTGACATGCATGCGTTTCAGCTCATCGTCGGGCAGAAGGGTGCCGTCAGTTCGAAAAGCAGGCACTGCCTCGACAGTCATGGCGTCGGCTACCACGTCCTGTAAAATGAAACCTACTGGGGCCAACAAGGCCGAAATAATATACCATATGTTTAGCGGCAGCATGTCACCCATCCAGTCTTTGTAACCGGTAAGCCCCACCATAATGAGCAAACTGGCGGCCATGAGCATCGCCCCAAAGTAGACGAACAACGACTTGCGGTGCCAGAAAAGATCCACCAGATGACCCAAGGGCATTTTCAGAGCCCAGGGAAGACCGGCCCAAAAGCCCAGGCTTGCCAAAAAAGCCGCCGAGAGTCCAAGCTCTTCTTTAACGTAAAAGCTTTCGATGATACCGGTAAAGCCGGACACACCTGCAGCCAGATACACCATGAGCGGCGGGATATAGCTCCAGCGCATTTCACGGAAAATACCGAAGACGTTTTGCGTGAGCCAGTAATAAAACCGTCTGATGAAATTGAGCTTTCCGAGGAAGGGGAGAAATTTATCCATGTTGTTGTACTAAGCGGTATCAGATTGATTTCCCGAAAAGTTTATCTGTTTAATGAATTGAGAACTGCTTTGTCCAAAATAATAATATTGAAAATAGTTGTGTCAATTTAAAAATTATTTTATTAGTTTTTTTTAAAAAGTAATAGAATATATACTTGACAAATGTTTTAATAAAATTACATTTTTCTATAAAATAGTTTGATTGATAACCAGTGAAAGGAGGTGGCCTTATGAAAAGTTTGATTCCGTGGAAAAAACGGGACCGTAAAATGGTTAATTTACGCAAAGATTTTAATGACTTTTTTGACAGCTTTTTCAGTGAACCTGCATTTTCATTTCCCAAGCTGTTTACTGAAAAGAACTGGCATCCCAATGTGGATGTGAGTGAAGGAAAAAGAGACATCATCGTCAAAGCTGAAATTCCGGGTGTTGATAAGGAGGGAATCGATATTTCCCTTGATGGAAGACTGCTGACCATACGTGGTGAAAAAAAACAAGAAAAGGAAGAAACCGATGAACACTATCATCGTGTGGAAAGCTCATTTGGACTGTATAAAAGGACCATCGAGCTGCCGGCTGATGTCGATGAGTCCAAAGTGGATGCCAAATACAAAAACGGCGTTTTGAAAATCAAGCTCAAGAAAGCCAAGGAGGCTGAAACGAAAAAAATCAAAATAATAACGGGTAAATAAGTTTTAGCTCACACATTATGGAGAAAAAAGTAATAAAGGGCAGAGAGCAAATTCTGGAAATGTTGACCAAAGTGCAGGACTAGTTTTCACTCTCGATTTACAAGAAAGTCTATCAAATTTCGGACGAAGAAATCGCAGAAAAAAGAAGGATGCGAAACCAGCATTCGCAGAATCAATAAAAATAAAAAGGAGGATACAGAAATGATATTCAGACAACCTTTTTATTCACCAAGTTGGGGTTTGGGAAGCGCTTTTGAAGAACTTGAGCGCATGCGTAGACGACTGGATGAGATGTCCGGTGGTTTTGGCCATAGACCTTACCGGATGCTCGGTGCAGGGGTGTATCCGCTAATCAACCTCACCGAGGATAAAGACAACTACTATGTGCGTGCGGAAATGCCCGGATTAAAAGCGGATGAGCTTAGTATCTCAGTGACCGCAAACAACCTGTCAATATCCGGTGAACGCAAAATAGCGTCTGAAGGAGAAAATGTCAGGTATCACCGCAGAGAACGCGAGGCCGGAACCTTCAGCCGCATCCTTGGGTTGCCCGGAGAGGTGGACGCTGACAAAGTGGAAGCAAATCATGTCAACGGCATATTGACAGTAGTCATTCCAAAGGCCGAAACAGCCAAACCGAAACAAATCACGGTACACTAAATAAATATACCATATAGAAAGGAGGGATGTAAAATGCCCGAAACCAAAGAGATACAAGCCAAAGAAAAACAGGAGGTATCTGTACCTGCCGAACAGACCAAACCAGGTCGGGTCTTTACACCAGCGGTGGATATATTTGAAACTGGAAAAGAGATCACCCTGCTTGCGGATCTTCCGGGGGTGAAATCGGATGAATTGAACATCGACCTTCGTGATAATGTCTTGACCCTGACGGGTGATGTAACCCCCTGGGAAGAAGCCGAAGAAGAAGACCTGCTGATTGAATACGAGATCGGCCGGTATTTCCGGCAGTTTACCCTGTCGGAGGTCATCGATCAGGAGAAAATCGACGCCCAGTTAAATGATGGCGTATTAAGATTGATCCTGCCAAAGGTTGAAAAGGCGACGCCACGCAAAATTTCCGTAAAGACAGCTTAAATCCATATCGAGGCCGGGGTCGGAATACTAGCAGGCCTCCGGTCTTGATTAAGATTTCATCTCGCTAAAAGGAACATGAAATTTGTCAATGTTATCTTAAACCTGGCTGAAATTTTGAACCTTCATAGGCTAACTGAACCTTATCGTTAGAACCGTTACTGTTCTTTTAAACAGAGTTATATATCCATCCAAGGGAGGTAAAAGAAATGAAACTATGGGATCGAATAAAAAGAGGAATGGATGCAGGGTTTGATGCTGCTGTTTCGACCGTTCACAATATAACCGAAAAGGCGGGAGAGAGCATTGAACTGACTCGTCTTCGTCGTGAAAAGGCGCGTTTAGAGACGGAGCTTACCAAAAATTTGGCCGAACTTGGCAATATTGTATATGAGAAAATTTCTGAAGCTCGCCTCGATGACGTGTCCGAAAAATTGGAAATTAAGGAGAAATTACTGGAAATTGCCCGTGAAGAAGCTCAGATGGTCGATATAGATAGACGGCTTGATAAGGAAGTAAGAAAAGAGACTAAAACCAAAAAATCATCGTAACTAAATTATTAATAAATTTGCTGAAAAATAAGGGGGTGATCAATAATGACAGTTAGTGAGAAGGCTGAAGAAAAACTTGATGCCGCCGGAAAAGAAATTAAGTGGCGGTGGACAATCTAAAAAACGAGGTTCCTTGTGAGGTTGAATCCGATAAGGCTGATGCATCCTTCAAAGACGGTATCCTGACAGTTGTTATAAGAAAGACAAAGGCGGTACAGGAGCGATCCAAAAAAATTCCAATTGATATGTCCCAGAGAACTCGCTGTTAAAGATGGGAGGGAATTGCGAGCGTATTGACATATAGTCCTCAGTGATTAAATTTTTCCCGAACAAGTAAAACAACTGATTTTGCATAATTAATTTTGCCACTTTTTTTTATATTAGATTAGGCAGTTAAATTTAAATTAAGGATGGGGGTGAAATTATGACACCTGTAAAATCGGGGCCACTCGAATTCAGATAGCTCACCTGTCTAGACCCTCTAAATTACAAAAAACGAAAAAACGCTGAAACACAATCCGGTTGCAGGAAAGTCTCCGTTGTAGATCGGTGCATGGCTTGATCTGCATCATAATGTTTTTATTTCATGAGGACTATATAGTGAACTGTATTGTTTATCCCAAAAACGAAACATTCCAGTGTAGTCGGCGAAATCGTTTATAAAAAATAAGATACGATTTTCCATAAACCAAGGGTGGTAATAATGATGAGAACAGATATTTCAATCGATAATATCAGAACTAAAGGATTCATCTCCCTTGACTCAAAGCCATCTAGCGTAGAATCTGCCACACCGGATAGACGTTGCGAGACGCGGAAACAGAACATTTTTCATCTTAAGTGCAAAATGTATAATCCTGAGTCAGATACCTTTGAATTAGCAGATACACTTGCAATCAACTATGGCGTCAACGGGTTATACTTTGAAGCGGAAAAACCGTTTAAGCCGGGCGAACCGGTTTGCCTGACCCTGTTAGATCAACCACCGGATACATGCCATAGCGAGTTTGCAAAAGGTGTCCACGCCCAGATCGTATGGTGCAAGCCTTTGAACGCGGGTTCTGATCCAAGGTACGGCGTCGGCGTTAAATATTTTGAGCCTATTGAACGATCCAACGGCTGGTAATGCTAAAACCCGATACGTCAATTATTGTATCCCGGGTGTATCGTCACGCTGTGGGGCAGGCACAACCTGGGAAGCACAAAAAAAGTGTAAGTTTGCTGAAAAATCTCTAGTTATCAACAGATGTATGTACTACATTGAAAGCATTGACGGGCATTGCGATTGTGTAGAGGCCCAGAACGAACAAAGAGATAAAGAAAAACAATAGAAACATTTCAAGGGCGATGAAGGAAAGTTTTGTGGAAGAACAGGATTTTTTTGAAAAATATCAGATTAAGGAAAATGTTTTGCGAGATACTGGGCTCATCTAGGGCGAATTGATTGGCATTTCGATAAAGCATATGACATGTATGCACCCCATCTTTCGAAGATGAAAACGGGGTAATTTTAATTCTGAGTAACTGGATAGGAGGTGATAGATGTGACGGATGAATCGGTATTTATGCTTATCTGTCTTCTTTTTTCTATAACTGCATTAGTTTGGATATTTATTAAATATCGCTAAGGTCATAAAGGGTGATGAGATTTTAGAGTAGTCGCTTTTACCGCAAACTATTCGCTCAGAGCCGGAATTAAAAACACCAGACGTCATTTCTGAACACCAACGGAGAGAACGATGCTTCTCGATTTAACAATAGAAGAAGATTCGAAAAAAGCAGCACTGCCAACAGAAAAATATTTGGTAGGGAGGTAGAAAAATGAAAAGGACTATATTGACTCCTAGTATGTTAATTTTGCTTCTATTTGTATCTGCCTTATGGGTTATTCCAGGACCTTGTCTTTCACAAGAAACGAAAGACAACGGCAGTCAACCAAAACCGGAAAGATTGGTCACCATGGCGGCTGAATATCCGGGAATCGTCATACCAGCAGACGAAGATGTAGACATGGACATCATCTTCTACAACAAGGGGCGACAAAATGAAAATGTCAATGTCTGGATTGATCAACAGCCCGATAATTGGGAAACCAGAATCAAAACCTACCGATATACGGTCACGGGTGTTCACGTACCATCGGATGAAAACAAGAAATTGACCTTTGAAGCCGAACCGCTAAACGGTGCTAAACCTGGAGAATATCAGTTTCTGGTAAAGGCGCAAACGCCGGACGGTGAATTTAAATTAAGTGAAAAAATTCTCGTCACCGTTGAGGAAGCCGAGGCCGAGCCGAAAAAAAATAAGGGCGTCAAACTGACGACCTCCTATCCGGTCATCAGTGGTCCATCGGATGCAACCTTTGAATTTTCGGTCGAAATCGACAGCGAGTTGGATGAAGATGCCGTATTTGATTTGTTTGCCAAGGGCCCCCAGGGGTGGGATATTAATTTTAAGCCTGCTTATGAATCCAAGTACATTACCAGTTTGAGACTAAAGGCCAACGAAAGCAAGTCGATCGCAATTGAAGTCAAGCCATCCATGGGTGCAGAAGCCGGAGAATATCCGGTCAACGTCCAGGTGAGCTCCGGTCAGTCCAAGGGAAGGGCGGATCTAAAGGTAATTCTTTCCGGAACCTACGACCTGGAAGTTGGAACGGCAAATGGCCTGTTATCCCTGGATGCCGGTCAGGGAAACCCGTCCAACCTGTCTTTTTATATCAAAAATACCGGTTCGGCTATTAACCACGATATTAAATTTATGTCCTTTAAACCGGAGAATTGGAAGGTTGAATTTGATCCGGAGAGCGTTGATGCGATCGAACCTGGCGATCTGAAACAGGTGGAAATGAAAATTATACCTTATAAGGATGCGTTGGTCGGAGATTACTCGGTAAGCGTCAATGTCCAGGGTGAAAAAGCAACCAAGAACCTTGAGTTGCGGACCACCGTCAAAGCGTCAGCGGCCTGGGGCTGGATTGGCATAGCCGTTATTGTGGCTGTTATCGGCGGTCTTTTCGGTGTGTTTCGCTGGTTGGGGAGGCGCTAAAATGGAAACCAAACCTGTCATTGAAACCCAAGACTTGACGAAAATGTACAATGGGAAGGCAGCCGTTGACAGACTGTCATTCAAGGTCAAGGAAGGAGAAATTTTCGGATTTCTGGGACCCAATGGTGCCGGTAAAACCACAACTTTGTTGATGCTGCTCGGTCTGACGCAGCCAACCAGTGGTACCGCCCGTGTGTTAAACCTGGACCCGGTCAGAGATCCCATTAAAGTAAAAACAAAGATCGGATATCTGCAGGAAAACATGGGGTTTTACGGCGATTTAAACGCCAGACAAATGCTTCAATTCATTACCGAATTAAACGGATTTTCCGGGAATTCTGCTACCGAACGGATTGACGCCGCCCTCGAGACGGTGGGTCTTCTCGATGAGGCAAGCAAAAAAATCGCATATTACTCGCGAGGGATGCGGCAAAGGCTTGGTATCGCGGAATTGCTAATCAAAGATTCAAAGGTTGCCTTTTTGGATGAACCCACCCTCGGTTTGGATCCGGATGCCACCAACCGTATGATTGAATTGATTCAAAGCCTGTGCCGGGATAAAAAAATAACCGTGTTGTTGTCCAGCCATCTGTTGCACCAGGTCCAGAAAATCTGTCACCGTATCGGCATCATGATCAAAGGCCGGATGGTGGCACAGGGTCCCATGGATCAGCTGGCCAAAGAAAAGTTCGGGGTCGGAAAGGAAGCCTATTCATTGGAAGAAATTTACATGAAATATTTCCAGGAGGCGTAGCGATGCATAGCCTTGTCACCATTATAAAAAAAGAGTTGGCAGACCATTTCGGCAGTTATCGCTTTACCATCATCTTTGCCTTGATTGCCATGGTCAGTTTGATTACCGCATATATGGTCGGCCTGAATATTAGAAAAGAACTCGAAGGTGTTGCCAAACCGCAGTTTATCTTTTTGATGCTCTTCACCTCAACCGGAACTGTTTTCTCGCTGGTTCAATTTGTCGCTTTTTTTGGTCCTCTGGTTGGATTGATTCTTGGTTTTGACACCATCAACCGCGAAAGAAACGAAGGCACCCTCAGCAAATTGCTCTCTCAGCCGATCTACCGGGATGTGGTGATCAATGGTAAATTTTTGGCCGGCGTCGCGTTGATCACCATCATGATGGTATCCATTGTGCTGGTGATTACAGGTCTGGGGTTGATCTTATTGGGTATTGTACCAGGTGTCGAAGAGCTTTGGAGAATTTTTATTTATCTGATTGTCAGCATCATCTATATTTCTTTCTGGTTGGGTGTCGCCATTTTATTTTCGATCATTTTCCGCAGTACGGCCACATCGGCGCTGGCGGCCTTGGCGGTGTGGATATTCTTCTCCTTTTTTGTATCCATCGGCGCCAATATATTGGCCAATGCACTGACACCGCAAGCAGTTGCTGCCAATGCAGATGAGATTCTGTGGCGCGCCAAAGTTGTAAAAGCCTTTACACTCACATCGCCCATGGAGCTGTATACGGATGCCACTGCCACGATAATTGATCCCACGCGAAGATCCGCCCGTTCAATTGTAACCATGGGGCCAATGGAGAGTATATCTATCTCACGGTTTTCCGGCCCATTGCCTCTGGGACAAAGTGTTTTGATCGTTGTACCTTACATCATCTCTTTGATTGCGATTACAGCCATCTGTTTCGCGGTGTCATATACCGTATTCATGCGACAAGAAATTCGTTCTTTATGATAGCTAGTGGGATCGTCTGGAAGCTCAACTATAACGTCGCACCAAATAAAAATGAGACGGAAAAGCTGTAATTTTAGGCATCGAAACGCCGTCTGCTTTCCGTCTCAGACCTCAATACGAATGCCTTCCTTGTTTCAAAAGTTTAATTTGATCGAGCGTTTTCAGTACTGGTTCATGCAAGAATCAGCGACCACCAGCAGAGCTGGGGGTATGGGGATGGCTCCTCGAAGGGGCCGGGACCACGCTCTGCTGGTGGTCGCTGATTTGGTATTATTCCTGAAATGCGCTGGACTTATATCTCTCCTCTGATGGTCTACCTGGCTCCCGGTGTAGCCGGATTTTCCGGCATTAGTGAGAGCTTTTACATTACTCCCGCATTTAATTGACACTTGATTTAAATGAAAAAAGTTATAATATATCGAAAATAATTTTAGATTCGGTATATTCTTCGCTTGTGGTCTAATCGCTTAAAATTGAAATGGCACGTGAAAGCAAGACTGATACGGAAGAAGCGATAGATTTATGCTGATACATTACCCACAAAGGAGGTCTGATGCAAAAACAATACAAGTTTTCAATCTGGTATGTTCTCTTGGGGTTCTGGATTGTTTTGATCGTTCACAATATTTTGGTATCTGCATTTGCGATTAGAACCATACCGTATAGCGAATTCTTAACCTTGCTGAAGGAAAACAAGGTTATCGAGGTGGCGATCCGGGCCGATCAGATTCAGGGAAAACTCAGAGAATCGGAGAGTGGTACAGACAAAGGGGCCTTGTTCAGAACTGTGAGGGTCGATCCGGAAACCTCGAAGCTTTTGGAGCAATACAACGTGCCGTTTAAGGGTGAAATCGAGTCGCGCTTTCTGGCCAACTTGTTTTCCTGGCTGATTCCTATATTCATCTTTTTTGGGATTTGGTTTTTTTTAATGAAGCGCATGAGCGGCCAGCAGCCCGGTTTTATGACACTTGGAAAGAACAAGGCCAAAATCTATATGCAGGAGGACATTGACGTTCGATTCGAAGATGTGGCGGGTGTGGATGAATCCAAACAAGAGCTGATGGAGGTGGTAGAGTTTTTGATGGAGCCCGCTAAGTTCACCGAGATTGGTGGCAAAATACCCAGAGGCACCTTGCTGGTGGGTCCCCCGGGAACCGGAAAAACCATGCTGGCCAAAGCCGTGGCCGGCGAGAGCGGGGTACCGTTTTTCAGCATGAGTGGCTCGGAATTTGTGGAAATGTTCGTAGGGCTCGGTGCGGCCCGGGTAAGAGATCTCTTTGAACAGGCTACCAAAAAGGCGCCTTGCATCATCTTTATTGATGAACTGGATGCACTTGGAAAGGCGCGAGGATTCGGCGCCTCTGGCGGCCATGACGAACGTGAGCAAACCCTTAATCAGCTCTTGGTGGAAATGGATGGTTTTGATCCCAACATTGGCGTTATTCTGCTGGCGGCTACCAACCGGCCTGAAATATTGGATCCGGCGCTATTACGCCCCGGACGTTTCGACCGAAACATTTTAGTGGATCGGCCTGATAAAAAGGGACGTGAAGAAATTCTGAAGGTCCATTTAAAAAACATTAAGGCTGAAGAAGATCTGGATATCGATACCCTGGCCGGACTGACCTCCGGAATGGTCGGTGCAGATCTGGCCAATTTGATCAATGAAGCTGCCCTGTTGGCGGTACGCCGCGGCAAAAAGCGGGCAGGAATGCCGGAGTTTGAAGAGGCGGTTGAAAGAGTCGTTGCCGGTCTTGAGAAAAAGAATCGTCTGATTAACCCAAAGGAAAGAGAAATTGTGGCCTATCATGAGATGGGTCATGCCATTGTTGCCAGCTCATTGCCGGGAACGGATCCGGTCAAAAAAATCTCAATTATACCTAGGGGAATTGCCGCCTTGGGATATACCATGCAGACACCCACCGAAGATCGCTTCCTGATGAACAAATCAGAGCTGTTCAACCGAATTGCTACATTGCTCGGGGGACGTGCTGCCGAAGAAATTGTTTTTGAAGACATCTCCACCGGAGCGCATAACGACCTGGCCAGAGCGACAGATATCGCCCGCAGTATGGTGAAAGAATACGGTATGAGCGCCAAGGTGGGACAAGTCTATTTCGCCAGGGAGAAAAGAAATCAATTTCTCAATATTCCAACCGAAGGTGCCGTCGAGTACAGTGAGGCGACCGCTGAATTGATCGATAGCGAAGTCAGAGAGATAATCAGCAATCAGTATAAAAGAACGATGGAGATTTTACTGGAAAAAAGAGGCATTCTCCAAGACGGGGCCAAGATATTACTCGAAAAAGAAAAAATTGAAGGAGACGAATTTAACGCACTGATGAGTACAAGTTCGACGGAAGCAACGGAACCCACCCAAGAATAAAGTTACGCGATATATTTGAATGGTAGCGTTCGTGTTTAGACATAAATCCATGAAGGTAGTCATTCCGGCGAAGCTAGTGCCGGACTCGATCCGGTAGCAGGAATCCAGAATCATCCTGGATGCTGGAACCGTCACCCCGGACTTGATACGGGACCGGAATGGCGGTCTAAGTACGTTGCACCTTATATGAAACTACACTTCGTAAAATTGAAGTTACCTCTATCCTGTGTCCCTTTGTTTTTCGTAGGTTGGGTTGAGCTTACTCCCAACTTAGTTGGGTTTCGTTGCACTCTACCCAACCTACATCTTGCCGGCGATGTTGCAAAATGCGAAATCCAACAACGGCCGATTTCGAAACCGAACCACGAAGTTTCTTTATTGATCAGACTGGCCGTTTTTTTGGCCAGCGACTCCCGCTTATATGAACTTTCATCTCAAAAAATTGGAGTTGGTTGTATCCTGAGCCCCTTTGCATTTCGTAGGTTGGCTGAGCCTAAGCCAGGCTATGTTGCCAATGCCTCAATTTTTTAGCTTCAATCGTATGGGGCCCTTGAATGTCGAGGGATCGACTTCTCTTCCGCCCTGGGTAATGCAGATTTTTCCCTGATGAGCAAGACGGCGGGCAGCCCTGCGGGTGGGTTCCATCAGATTCCGCCATCCGCGTTCATCATCTTCGCCTGCTAGCCTTCTTGCCGCCTGACTTGGACAGATACTGGTGACAGCCTTGCTTGATTGCAGGAAATCCATAATCACTTTTTCAAGTTTACTGTCAACGTCGGTTAAACCGGTCTTGCGGCAGGCGCGCGAGCAGTATTGGACCTGATGCCAGCTATTTTGCCACTTTTTTCGCCATTGGAATTCACGCCCACAAACCATGCATATTTTTGTTAATCGTTTCATTCCGCCGCAGCCTGAACGTTGGGCTGGATCTTGGCGGCCATACCTAAAATTTTCCCGGCCATCGCCATCCCGCTCAATGCGGCGCCTTCCACCCGAGACATTTGACACCAATCACCACAGACGCCAATGTTAAATTCCGCGTCCCATAGGCATCCGAGGTTGAGAGGATTGACAGCTGCGGCCGATCGCCAAAAGCGGGTCTTCTGACAAATCGGATCAATGAAGGGTTTACCGATGCTTTCGAAAAAGGAGGCGATCAGTGATCGCCCGGTGGTTTGATCGTCTTTGCGGTCGGATACCTTTTGAGACCATTCAGCGTTGCCGTGAAACAACCAGCATTCAGGTGCAGGGCGCCGGGGTTTGCTGTTGTTTCTGGCAGCCCACCTGACCGATGATTGATGAATGAAGGCAGCGTCAAATGATAAATCCAGCGGTTTTTCAAATGCCGCCATGACGGCA
>JASFFJ010000026.1:0-22902 GCA_050124355.1 Desulfobacterales bacterium
CAGGATCCAGATGTTTTAGCGGAGTGGGGTAATGGTGAGGTATTGCTTGTTGCGATGAATACGCAGTTGCATTTGGTCACACCTGTGCATGGTCGATCAAAATAGTCTGATATCAGAGAACTTTTAATTTAGTCTGTGTTTGTCAGTGTGAGTCTGTGGCTATTAAAAAATATAAAATGGCCTCGAAAAGCCATTTCGTCCAAATAGGGCATTTTGGATATACCGGAATTTGGTTAATATCGTAAACAATGTCTATCGGCCGTAGCCTTTGAACCCAGAACCCAGAACTTTGAACCCATATGGATATAAACAGCGGTGACATCATCGGACAGGTGTTGCGTAAACGCGGCGTTAAATTTTTATTTACGCTCTGCGGCGGGCATATATCTCCGATTCTGACCGGGGCCAAAAAAGAAGGTATCCGGGTGATCGATGTCAGGGATGAGGTCAATGCGGTGTTTGCTGCAGATGCCGTCGGCCGCATTACCGGTGTCCCCGGGGTGGCGGCGGTGACGGCAGGCCCTGGGGTGACCAACGCGCTGACCGCACTTAAAAACGCCCAGATGGCCCAAACCCCTTTGATCCTGCTGGGCGGAGCGGCGCCGACGGTGTTAAAAAACAAGGGGGCCTTGCAGGACATCGACCAACTTTCCCTGGTGAAGTCCGTCGTCAAAATGGCGGTTAACATTCGTCGCAACTGCGATCTTATTTCCGTGATGGAAAATGCCTTTGATGTCTGCCGGTCAGGGGTTCCCGGGCCGGTGTTTGTAGAATGTCCCATTGATATGCTGTACGGCGAATCCCTTGTGCGGCAATGGTATGGCGTCGAATCCGGCATGGGACCGGGAAGCGGATTGCGCAGCAAACTGCTGGATTTTTATCTGAAGCGGCACGTGGATCAAATCTTCGCCTGTGATTTTGAGGAGATGAAGCCCGGCGAACCCAATCTCATTCCCCAGGATGTTGACGACAGGAAGGTCGCAAAAGCGGCTGAGTTGGTTGCCCTGTCGCAAAAGCCGGTGTTGATCATCGGCAGCCAGGCCATGCTCCAGCCCGAGATGGTCGACAAGCTTGGCGGAGCGGTGGGGTCGTTGGGAATTCCAGTATTCCTGACCGGCATGGCACGTGGGCTTTTAGGCCAATCGCATTCCCTGCAGATGCGCCATCAAAGAAAAAAAGCCCTTAAAAATGCTGACTTGGTGCTTCTTGCAGGGATGCCGTGTGACTTTCGTCTGGGCTACGGACGCTCATTCGGGTCCGGCGCCAAGATCATATCAGTGAACCGCAGCAAAGCCGATTTGAAATTGAATTGCCGCCCGGCCCTGGCCGTATTGTCCGACCCGTCTCTTTTTCTGTGCGCGCTGGCCGATGTCCAGACCGCCGAGTCCTCCGCTTGGAAACCCTGGATTCAGGAACTCCAGCAAAATGACGACCGTCGTGAAAAAAATATTTCAGATACCGCGCGACAAAAAACCGAATTTATCAATCCCTTATTGCTATTGAAAAAGCTCGATGAGTTTATGGATGACACGAGTGTTATCGTAGCGGATGGCGGCGATTTTGTGGGAACGGCAGCTTATATCCTACGACCCAGGGGTCCGCTGACATGGCTGGATCCGGGCGCTTTCGGCACCCTCGGCGTCGGCGCCGGGTTTGCCCTTGGATCCAAATTGACACAGCTGGAGGCCGAAGTTTGGTTAATTTATGGCGATGGGGCGGCCGGTTTCAGCCTCCAGGAGTTCGACACCTTCGTACGCCACAAAACGCCGGTGATCGCCCTGGTCGGCAACGATGCCGGCTGGAGCCAGATCGCGCGGGACCAGGTGACCATTTTCGGCGATGATGTGGCCACAGCCCTTAGACGAACTGATTACCATCGGGTAGCCCAAGGGTACGGCGGTAAGGGCTTTCTCCTGGAATCAGAAGAAGAGATCGAGCATGTTTTGGGTGAAGCCCGGCAGGCATCCCAAGCCGGGCACCCGGTCTTGATCAATGCCCTCATCGGTAAAACGGATTTCCGCAAGGGATCCATTTCCATGTAACATCAACCGCCCGTTTTTCTTTTTTGCTTTAATCCGGTGTCGGCGAATTCTCGGATTCCCTGTACTCCAAGTCCTGCAAGTCCCAGGTTATTAAGTGTTCTGCCCTCCTTTCTGAAATCTGTGTTAATCATGGCATTGGCGATTTCTATGAAGGAATCGCACAAAGGTGTCCGGATATTAAATTCCTGACCAAGGCTTGAATAGGGCACTAAACCCGTTGGTAAATCCTCTAAAATCAATCTTGTTTTCATTGATTTGGGCGCGGTAATACTGCGATAAGCTTCATTTGATTGAACCTGTTGCCACAATTTTTTACCTTCGGTCGGATAAGCCGAAGAAAAGAACTCCTGGACAGTTATTGGACTCGTATCAAGCGCTTCGGCAAGGCGGAATCTTTCCGCATCAAGTGCTTCCACGATGCTGGAGACGGCAGGGGTAAAACCTTGCCAATAATAAAGAAACGCTTCTCCAGAATCAATTCTACCGGTGTTTAACAAGGTAACCGGGGGGTGCACGATCGCATTAAGATTATCAAGACTGGTTTTTAAAACATTCGGCGCTCTTATCGAAGACGGATAAATTTGAAAAAGTAATTTGGCCTTTGAGAACCCATCTTTTGCTGGAAAAATCGATATCGGAATATTACTTTTAATTCCTGAAACAAAGACTTCTGCTGGACCGGTTAATCTGCACGTGAGAAGAGAAGTTTGAATCTCGCCAATTGTAATTGGCGTATCTATCCCCATTTTAGTTAATGTGCTTTTAAATTCAAATGCACCAAAAGTATGACCGGGATGAAGCATAACCAGTTGCCCTGGTTCTAAATAGGTTCCAATATTGAGGGCAATATCAGCATGACTTGAAGCCGGTACAGTGATCATAACCATATTTCGTCCCGGAACAACGTCTTCGAAATTATAAGACGCTGTTTCCACACGAGCAAATCCATCCAGTGCTCCGTTTAGTTGAATACCGCCTTGTGAATTGATGTCATCTATTTTAGAGTGGCTACGATTTTGTATGCTGACTAGGTGGCCTTCCAGTGCAAAATGACCGGCAATTGCTTGTCCCAAATTTCCAGCACCGATTACAGCGATCCTTTCTTTTGACATAATCCAATCCCTCCTGCGCTTGTCCCGGACTAATATGTACCTGAATCAGTATTTCTTATTCATCCTTTCGAGCCCAAACGCAGACCACCATGGATATAGAAAACTTCGCCGGCAAGAGCCTCATTGCGATAAATATCGCCGACCAGTGCAGCCACTTCTTCCGGTTCGATCAAGCGCCCGATGGGAACTTGTCCGATAATATACTCCAATGCTTTCTGATTCATACCCTTTACCATGGCCGTACCGACGTAGCCCGGCGCCACCGCCACGCAACGGATTTTGTCGGCTAGACCGCGCCGGAAAAACTCGGCCGTGATGACCTTGGGCATGACTGACATGGCCGCTTTGGTGGACGAATAATTGATCTGGCCGGCCGTTCCCAGCGAACCGGTCGAGGAAACCAGGCAGATCAATCCTTTGCAATTATGGTTGATCATGCGCTCGGCACATTCGCGCACCGTCAGGAATACACCGGTCAAGTTGATGTCGATCACGGCCTTGAAATCGGCCAGCAGCATCTTCTTGGTGACCTTGCCGGTTTCCCGGTCAGGGGCGACCATCAAGCCGTCTTTGATAATTCCGGCAAACGGGGCCACCAGGTTGATCTGACCGAACGTTTCGATGGCCGTGTCTGCCAGCCGGGCGCAATCGTCTTCATCGGTCACATTGCACACCACCGCAGCGATTTCACCGTCTAGATCTTGAAGTTCGGCTTCAGCCTGCTTCAAGATCTCTTCAGCTACATCGGCGATAACCACCTTGCCGCCGTTTACCACCCAGTGTCTGGCAATTGCCAGACCGATACCACCGCCGCCGCCGGTAATAACCGCTACAGAGCCTTTAATTTCCAGCATTGTTTTTCCCTCCGATGTTCATTCTGTTGTATATGAAGCTAATTACACATTGTTTTCGGATAAAAATAAATACAAATGCTTCAAATAAAATATCAGCGACCAGCGGCAGAGCCTGGCCCCGGCCCCTTCCAAGGGCCTTCCTCATACCCCCAGCTCTTGTTGGTGGTCGCTGATTTAGCAAATTGCGTTTCAAGCACGGAAAGAAAAAGGGCAGTAAAAACTTGGGGCCATACTGCCCTTTATTTTCCAGCTTGGGTTAAGAAGCCTTAATATGTCACCTGAAATAGGTCGATGGATTTACTTTTAGTTTTTATTTGTAACGTTTGATCTCTCCCGAGGCTAATCGGGCCTGATAGTCCTTCATGTCCACCTTTAGTTCGCCCATAAACATATATAGTCCAATCACATTGGTGATGGACATGGCAAAAATGGCGGCATCGGAAAAGTCGATCACCGGTCCCAAACTTGCGCTGCAGCCGATCACCACGAAGATACAGAAAATTACCTTGTAGGATATTTCCGAGCCCTTGCTTTCACCGAACAGATAGGTCCAGCATTTCAGACCGTAGTAGGACCAGGAGATCATGGTCGAAAAGGCAAACAAAAGCACGGCGGCGGCCAACAAGGTCCCGAACCAGGGAAAGACACTCTGGAAGGCCGATGATGTCAGCGCCACCCCGCTCAAGCCTTCGATATTGTAGGCGCCGGTAATCACGATCACCATGGCGGTCATGGTACATATGATGACGGTATCGATGAAAGGTCCCAGCATGGCCACATACCCTTCGGTGAGCGGTTCTTTGGTCCTTACCGCGGCGTGCGCAATAGCAGCCGATCCCACCCCGGCCTCGTTGGAGAAGGCGGCCCGTTTCAGACCCTGAATCAGCACGCCGATAATTCCCCCGGCAATGGCCTTGGGTGCGAAGGCACCCGCTAGGACGACCCCGATAGCGGCCGGTATCTGGGCGATGTTGACCAGTAAGATGATCAGGGCCGTACCCACATACATGACGGCCATAAAGGGCACGATCTTATCGGTCACTTTGGCGATAGATTTGATGCCGCCGATGATAACCAGCCCTACCAGAATTGCCAGGATGAGTCCGAACAACCAACCGGTGTCAACAAACAGTCCAAAGGTAGAGGAGAACATTTGGTGCGCTTGGTTGCCCTGGAACATGTTCCCGCCGCCCATGGCGCCAAAGATGCACATGACGGCAAAAAACACCCCCATGGCCTTGCCTAGCGTGGGCTTGCCCTTGTCGGACATCCCCTTGCTAAGGTAGTACATGGGGCCGCCGGAGACCGTCCCATCGGGGTATTCATTACGATATTTGACCGCCAGGGTACATTCGGTAAACTTGGCAGCCATGCCGAAAAGCCCGGCCAGGATCATCCAGAACGTGGCGCCGGGTCCCCCCAGGCTGACTGCCACCGCCACCCCGGCGATATTGCCCAAGCCCACGGTACCGGACAAGGCCGTGCATAGGGCCTGGAAATGAGAGACTTCACCGGGATTGTCCGGGTCAGAATAAGCCCCGCGCAACAGATCGATCGAATGCTTGACTCCCTTGAATTGGACAAATTCAAATTTGATGCTCAATACGACGGCAGCGATGAGCAACCAGGCGACGATCAATGGAAAACTGACGCCGTTAATTGACACCGAGAAAAAGATAAAAGAAACAAACGGTCCCAGTACGGCGTGAAAAATCTTGTTTACGAAGGCATCAATGCCGCCACCGGCTTGCTCGGCAAAGGCCAACATCGGCATCAACATGAACAGCAAAAACGTCAAGACGCCGGTAATTAAAGATTTCTTTTTCATAATCGGATTTCCTCCTTATATTTGATTGACTGATGAGTTACGTTTTTGGCTGCTTAGGGTACGATGGTTACCGGAATGTGGGTAAGCTGTATCAGCTTGGCGACCACACTGCCGAAGACCAACGTCTTGAGGCCGCTCTCACCAATCCGTCCCACCACGATATCCGTCGCCTCATGCTTTTTGGCGAGATAAATCAAGGAGTCGGCCACCTGACCATGGCGCACGAGGCCGGTAATCTCGAGACCTTCAGATGCGAGTGATTCCAGCATCGGATTCAGCACACGCTCTTGCACGATCTGAATCTCCTCTTCACGGCGCTTGTGACGCTGTTCGTTCTCTTCCGCAGTTTGGAAAGTGTAGGGCGACCATTTGATGACGTAAGCCAGAATCAACTTTGCCTTACTTTTTTTGGCCCAGTTGACTGCATAATTTACAGCGCGACGATTGTCTTCGGTGCCGTCAATACCGACTAGTATTGTTTCACTCATTATGGTATCCTCCGTTTGTTTTTTTTACAGGCTGTTGCCAGAGATAAGCACTTATCACGATGCGCCTTAAAACAAACGCCGGGGCTCGGGATAAGCCTTGATATCTTTTTAAGCGGCCCGTCGCTTTACTTTATCTGGCCAAATTCTATGAAAGAGCCGAATCTGACATATACGCCCAATTCGATGATCACACCGGACACATCACCGGCCTTGTCAAATTCGTGACTGCCGGTGGCGCCCTCGTAGTTGATCTCCTTGCCGGCCTTGAGCAAATCTTTGGCTTTCTGCCATTCACCCGGACGGATAACCTCGCCCGGGGCAGTTGCCACGGCTCGCAGGGCTTTGGAAAGTCCCTCGCGCTCGGCACTGCCATTCTTTTCCATCGCCAGCGCCAACAGGAAAGCGGCGTCATAGGATTGAGCTGCAAAAGTTGCGGTGGGGTTCAGATCATCTGCCCAGGCAAGCTTTTTAAAGATTCGTGCGCTGGTGGTATCCGGCACCCCTGGCCGGGTGGCAATCATGCCTCGCAATTTATCAGCGCCGATAGCGCCAATAAGAGTATCGTTGACCATCCCGTCACCACCCACAAATTGGTCAAAATCACCACTCGCCACTGCCTGGCGAATGATGGTCTGACCCGAGCCGTTGGCATAGGCCAGCACGACCAATGTCTCGACACCCGATGACGCCAGTGAACGAATATGGTCCCGATAGTCTGCTTTACCCTCCTCATGGGGTTCGTTGGCGTCGATTTTGCCACCGGCTGCCAGGAAGGCAGCGGCAAGGGCATCGGCAAAGCCTTTGCCGTAGTCATTGTTTACATAGGTAATGGCAATACGATCGATCCCTTTCGACCTTAACAGACGAGCCATAACGCTGCCCTGATACAAATCAGATGGCGTCGTACGGAATACAAGGTCCTGGTCCTTTAAAGATGTGATGGCCGGTGAGGTCGATGCTGGTGAAACCATTGTGACTCCGGCGGGTATGGCCGCATTTTCAGCCACTGAAATGGTGGCACTCGAACATAATGCGCCCACAAGGGCGACGACCTTTTCGGAGTTCACCAGGCTTTCGGCCGCTTTCGCTGCGGCAGCGGTATCTGCACAGGTCGTATCCGCATTCGGCATGATGATTTTTTGCCCGTCGAGTACACCGCCTTGATCATTGACGTGCTTAACGGCAAGCTTTGCCGCTTTGTAAACCGACGGTGTCATGCTTTTAAGTGGACCGGTGAATCCGCCCAAAAAGCCGACTTTCACTTCGGCCATAGCAGCGCCGGAACCGATGAGCACCGTGACCAGTGCTGCTATCAAAATTGAACGTTTAAGATTAATTTGCATTGCCTTATCCTCCTTTTGGTTAAAGGTTGTTGGTAATAACGATTGAAATTAAAGCAAGGTATCGATAGGGGTGTACTCCAAGCCAAATGTTTCGGCGACTGCTTGGTATGTCACTTTGCCCTTCATCACGTTGGCGCCAAGTTTGATTTCAGGATTATCGCGCATGGCATGCTGCCAGCCCTTGTTCGCGATTTGCACGGCATAGGGTAAGGTCGCGTTGGTTAAGGCGATCGTGGATGTTTTGGCCACCGCCCCAGGCATATTGGCCACGCAATAATGGACAATGCCTTCGACTTCAAAGATCGGATCTGAATGCGTGGTGGCCCGTGAGGTTTCGAAGCATCCCCCCTGATCGATGGCGACGTCCACCAACACCGAACCTTTTTGCATGGTCTTGAGCATTTCTCTGGTGACCAATTTGGGCGCTTTGGCACCGGCCACCAATACGGCACCGATGACGACATCCGCCTCCTTAACCAGTTTGCGGGTAGTCGCCGGACTGGCCATCAGTGGAATACAGTTGGCGGGCATGACATCGCTGAGATAGCGCAGACGATCCAGATTCATGTCAAGGATGTAGACCTTGGCACCCAGGCCGCAAGCCATTTTTGCAGCGTTGACGCCGACGACACCGCCCCCGATCACCACGACGGTCCCCGGATCAACGCCCGGCACCCCGCCCAAGAGAACGCCGTGTCCACCCTGGGCCATCTCCAGGTATTTGGCGCCCTGCTGGGTGGCCATACGCCCGGCAACCTCACTCATGGGTGTCAGCAACGGCAAGGAGCCGCCCGCCTTTTGTATGGTTTCATAGGCTATATTAATGGACTTGCTCTTAATCAGCGCATGGGTCAGTTCTTCTGCTGCCGCCAAATGCAGGTATGTGAAAACGATTTGATCCTCACGAATTAAATCGTATTCGGCAGGCAACGGTTCTTTAACATGCATCACCATTTCAGCCCGTTCAAATATTTCCTGGGCTGTGGCTACCAATTCGGCCCCTGCATTTTTGTATTCCTCATCCTCGAAACCGCTACCCTTGCCGGCGTCTTTTTCAATCAGCAAGGTGTGCCCGTTTTGGACCATCACCTCCACTCCGGCCGGGGTCATGGACACCCGGTTTTCTTCTGTCTTTATCTCCTTCAGTATTCCGATGATCATGTTTCGCCTCCTTTTTTTGTCGGTTCATTTGTGTCGCCATGGGTGGCGACGTTTGGTTTTCAAGGGATACATGAGCAAGATGCTTGCCACAGCCTTTGATGAAGACCAGTAATGGTGGATAAAGCAGGGATTGAACCGAATTCGAATAGGAAACGAAAAATTGGAAATAAGATTAAAGTTGCAATATCAATGGGTTATTATTTTTTCAAAATTAGTGCTAAAATGAGCTGATGGATCGTCGAGTGAGATTGGAATGAATTTCACGCGAATTATGACAGACGTGATTGGCACTATATCGTTCCATTTATTAATAATTAATATAAAATAGATTAATAATACAGTAGCTTATTATTTTTGGTGCTTTATGTTGCCACTGGTTCTTTATGTTTCCATTTTTTTAATTTGTTCAACAAAGCCGTGTGGGATACGCCGAGACGTCTGGCTGCCTGTCGAATGCTTCGAGAGGCCTGCATGGTTTCCATAACGATTTGCTTTTCGTATGTACTGATTCGCTCCTTCAGGGAAAAGCGAACTGATTGATCGGAAGTGTTGATTGTCTGTGGTTTTTGCAAGCCCTGGCCGATTTCGTGACTGAAGACAATGCATTTCATGTCAATGAGGTCTCCTTCAGCCAAAAAGACCGCCCGCTCGACGACATTCTTCAGCTCTCTGACATTGCCCGGCCAGTCGTGTCCCATCAGTTTACGCATCGCTTCTTTGGTTATTGCATGCATTGGCTTTTCGAGTTTGGCGGCCAATTGAAACATAAAATGCTCTACCAGCAAGGGAATGTCTTCGACGCGTTCAACCAGCGGCGGGATGTGGATCGGTATAACGTTGATGCGGTAGTAGAGATCCTGGCGAAATTTCTTCTGAGCGACAAGACGTTCCAAGTTACGGTTGGTGGCGGTGATAATCCGGGTTTGAACGGGTATTTCCTTGGACCCACCGATTCGGCGAACCTGTTTTTCCTGAATGACCCGTAAGATTTTGGCTTGAGAACCAGACGGCATATCCCCGATTTCGTCTAAAAAAACCGTTCCCTCACGGGCCACTTCAAACAGTCCGGGTTTGCCCTCCTTGCGCCCACCGGTAAAGGCGCCGCCGACATAACCGAGGAGTTCGCTTTCCAGGAGCTGTTCGGGAAGGGCCGCGCAGTTGATCGGCACGAAAGGCCCAAGAAGGTTAGCTTCCGAGTGGATCGCACGGGCAAAGAGCTCCTTGCCGGTACCGCTGCCGCCGCGAATTGAAACAACGGTGTCCGTTCCTGCTATTTTGCGCGCAAAGGCGACGGCGGCCTCAATGGCCGGGTGGCTGCCAATGATATCGCTAAAGCCGATTTTGGCCGGATCTGAAATCGACCCGGCCAATTTTTTGATTTCTTGCATATCCCTGGCAATTTCGACGGCGCCGATGATCTGTCCTTCCGAATCCCGGATGGGTCGGCCGGTGGAAAAATAATGGTAGCGGCCCGACGCGGTTATTAGGTCTTTTTTGACATTGCTGAATTTTTTGTCCTCAAGACATTTTAGTATTTGAAAATCGGGTAGATTCAGGGCCTCCACTTTCATTCCGACGACATTGCGATCACCGCAACCCAGCACCTGCCGGGCCACACGATTGATTGTTGTTACCTTACCTTCCCGGTCGATAGAAACCACCCCGTCACTGATGTTATCCAACACTACCTGGAAGCGGTTTTCTCTTTCTTCTTGGGGTAAGGTGTTGATCAGATGAATTTGAACCAAGCCATCAACCTTGGATAAGGTTTCAAATAAGTCTTGGAATCGAGCAGCCGCCTCGCGCTTT
The DNA here is from genome assembly GCA_050124355.1 of Desulfobacterales bacterium. Classification (GTDB taxonomy): domain Bacteria; phylum Desulfobacterota; class Desulfobacteria; order Desulfobacterales; family JAFDCJ01; genus JAFDCJ01. The sequence continues at coordinate 10,638 of JASFFJ010000026.1, forward strand.
TCAGTTTCCAGGTAGACATGAGCGCGATCCTCATGGCGAACGACTTCCATGGAAGCTATGTTACCGCCATGTTGAGCGATAATGGTGGAGATATCGGCGACGATGCCCACCCGGTCTTCAAAAATGAGTTCCAGCTTGAAGTTCATCTTTTCCTTTGGTATAGTCCGTTGTCGCGGTTAAAAGCCCATCGCCGAGGATGTGCTTCTTCTTGGATCGGCGCCGCCGTACATGGTGCCGTCCGCTGCAATCATGATACTCTGAATAGCCCCCATTGAAGTTTTTTCGTTAACCGTATGCCCCATGGCCTCAAGTAGCCGGATCGAATCCGGACTAATCCCTTCCTCAATTCTGAGCTCATCCGGCAGCCATTGGTGATGAATGCGGGGGGCATTCACCGACGCCTGAACATTGAGGCGATGGTCGATCACATTCAATCCTGGCCAACCAGTTCACTTGAGGAAACACTTCTGGGAACGCCCTCATAAGGTGTCCTTCTTGTAGTTCGCTGGGTCTGAACTTCCCTCATCGTTTTTAAGACCTCTATGCTGCTTTTTAATCCTTTAACATACCTGGCCATATTAATAGCCCCTCCGGCGATCTGGGCCAGGGCCTGAACAAAATTTACATCATCCAGGGTGAACTCCCAAGGTTCAGCGGTATAAACGCGCACAGCCCCTATTAAAATTCCCCCGACAACGATTGGTACCGATAGGATGGAGGCAATTCCTTCTTTCTGAGCTTCTTTGGGATACTGGATTCTAGGATCATCCATAACATCATAAATGGCCACGGGTCCATCCTCCAACGACTGGGCGATGGACCGCAAGGCACTCACCGGGCCTTTGTTCAGATACTCATCGCTTAATCCGAATGAGGTGGCCAGCTCCAGTTCGTTTGTTTTCCGATTGAACAGAAATAAAGAACACCCCTTGACATTCAATGCGGTCTTAATGCTTTCAACCGTCAACAACGCAACTTCCTCCGGATCTTTGGAGTGAGAAATTGCCTTTGCAACCTTAAGCATGGTTTCATAATTGATGACTTTTTTTTCCATGATTCTCCTCCTTTGCATGTTTGAGGGCGGGTTTGCCCGTTGCGATATCCTAACAGCGCGCCCTGTTGCGCCATCGGAGACTGGATGGTCACGACGCCATCCGGTTCACCTATAAAACTGTTTATTTGCTAAGGCTTCTTCTTGTTTTCCAATAAAAAAGTCAAGCTGCCGCTAATAGGCACCTTGACTATTTATGTGAAGACTTCTGCATTGCACCCATTCTCCCTGAGACGGGTTTTGCGTTGTCCGGTATTTAATGATGGAACTTATCCACTATCAATTTTGAGTACAAGAATGATAAAGATATACAGGAAAAAAATAAGCTAGTCAACCCTTCGAAATTCGAAATTCGTCATTTGATAGTTACTGCCCCAGAAAAGCTGCAATGGAATTGCTGTTTGGTATCCTTTCAGTGCCGATTCAAAAATAACTACTGCCGTCCCAGCAATGGGTGCAAACCTTTTCCTTTGGCAACCCGATCGCCTCCACCAGATCTTCCAAACGCTGGTAATCTAAAGTGGTCAATTTAAGCCGTTTTCGTATTTTTTCTACCATGGCATTGTTTTTTTCCGATCTGGCGGTGGCGTAATTTTCCAATTTTAATGACTTAGGCTAGCTTTTTCTTGACAAATTCAATTTTATACCGCATGCATAATGAAACTCAAAAACAACCTAAGGACCTGATGCCGCTGATTAAATGTGTCAGATCCAAGAAAACCTCACAATGATTAACCCTAAAACTCTACTGAAGGAGGTTATTATGACTGAACGAAAAATGGGAAGACGCGAATTCATGAAAGTTACAGGAGGGGCGATCGGGGCCACCATGATCGCAGGTCCCGGCGCTGTCTTCGCTGAAGCCAAACCGGGAGCGAAAGTCGATGGCATGAAGATTACGACTGCCACGGCGACCATGGATCCGGTCAGACCGGAGGTGGCCAGGGTCTGCGCAAGTGCCTTCAAGCAAATCGGCTGGGATGTCAGTGCAAATCCCATCGACTACAACCAGAATGTTCAGAAGGTGATCATGGAGCATGACTATGACATGTGGTTTGTGATGCTCTCAGGGGCCTCGATTCGGATCGACCCCAACGTGTTCATCTATCAGGTCCACCATTCCTCGCAGTATAAAAAGGGTGGCTACAACTGGTATGGCCTTAACGATCCCGAAATCGACAAGGTGGCGTTGGCCCAGCAGCAAGAAATGGACATTGAAAAAAGGCGGGAAATCGTCTTCAAAGCCCAGGAATTGTGCCATGAGGCTCAGGCCTTGACAGCGGTTGCCTATATGCAGATGACCACCGCCTATCGCTCGGACCGCATCAAAAACGTGGTTCCCATGCTCGGTGAAGGCACCGGCAGTTTCTGGACGGACGTTAACATGGAGATCGTCCAGGGTGATGGCTATGTCCGGACGGCCCGGCCGACCCCTTTGAAGATGCTGAATCCGGTGGCAGTCAAGGATACCACGGAATTCATGGAGCTTCGGATGATTTATGATCCGTTGTTCAGGGTCGGTCCCGACGGCAACATGGTCCCCTGGGCGGCAGAATCCTACAAGGTGATCGATCAGTTGACCCTTGACCTAAACATCCGTAAAGGAATGCTCTGGCACGACGGTCAGCCGCTGACGGCCGAAGACGTCAAATTTACCTTTGATTATTGCACCCAGTGGAAGCATCCCTTCTTCTATCAGATCCTGAAAAGGGTCGAAAATGTCGAGGTCACGGGCAAGCATTCCGTACGCATTAAACTGGCGGAATCTTACGCCCCCTTCATCCCCAACCTGTTGGGCGGCATGTTCCTGGTTCCCAAACATGTCTGGCAAGACATTCCCGAAAAAGTGGATGTGAGCGATCCCCTCAACTATCCCAATGAGAAGCCTATCGGCAGCGGTCCATTTAAGCTGGAATACTGGGACCGGGGCCGGGAATTCAAAGTATCGGCTTTCAAAGAGCATTTCAATCCGCCCAAGTGTGAAGGCATCATCGGGATCGTCTACGGCTCCCATGATGCGGTCGCCGCGGCTATTGAGAAGGGCGAATGCGACCGCAATCGCTATATCCTCAAGCCCAGCCTCCTGCTGGACTTGCAAAAGGTCAAGAACGTGGTCGCCAAAGGCTATCCCAACCATGGCTTTTACAACCTGGGCTATCATACCCGCAGGCCGCCGCTGAACGATCCGGCCTTCCGAAAGGCCATCGCTCACGTCATCCCCAAGGAATTAATCATTGAGGCCATTTTGTCGGGCCTGGCGGATCCGGGTGGATCCGTGATTGCACCGGCCAATAAATTCTGGCACAATCCAGCGGTTAAATCCTTCCCCGAGGACATCGAAAAGGCCAAAAAGATCCTGGCCGAGGCGGGTTACACCTGGAAAAAAGGCAAACTCCACTATCCAGCCTAGTTCGATGTATCGCTTGCCTATTAAGGAGGCGGCCTGAACTGTCCGGTCGCCTCCCCTTCAGAAGAGGAGAAAAAAGGTGCAAGAATATATCATCCGCAGAATTTTATACACGATCATGACGATATTTGCGGTTGCTACCATCCTTTTTTTTATATTTCGTGTGATGCCCGGCGATCCCACCGCCCAGGTGATCAGCCCGGCTTTGGATGAAGCTGCCCAGGCTAGATTGAAGGAGGCCTTTGGGTTGGACAAACCGCTCATTGTTCAATATGTTTTATACTTAAAAAACCTGGTCACGCTGAACTGGGGTCGTTCCTACACCACCCAGCATGAAGTGTTCAGTATCCTCAAGTACCGGTTTTGGAATACCATTTTTCTGATGGGGGCCGCCATGAGCTTTACCCTGGTGGTGGGCGCCGGTCTGGGTATGGTCATGGCCTGGAAACGCGGCAGCTCCCTGGACGTGGGGTCCACCGTCAGCGCTCTGGTCCTGCAATCGGCGCCGCCCTTTGTTACCGGTATCCTGTTTTTAATGATTTTAAGCTACCGGCTCGATCTCTTTCCCACCGGGGGGATGGCCACCCCGGGTATGCGATTGGAAACCGGAATTCAAATGCTTTTCAGCAAGGATTTTCTGCACCATCTCGTACTGCCGACCATTACCACCGCATTTTACTATTTGGCCACTCCCATGCTCATCATGCGGGACTCCATGCTTGAGGTCACTGGCAGTGACTTCATAGAACTGGCCCAGGCCAAGGGTTTGTCTCCCACCAGAGTCATGATAAAGCATGCGGCCCGCAATGCGCTCTTGCCGGTGTTTACCGTCTCGTCGGTTCTGATCGGATTCGCCCTGGGCGGGCAGGTCATTGTCGAACAGGTCTTCTCCTGGCCCGGCATGGGTCAGCTGATGGTTGAGGCGGCCTCCTCACACGACTACCCGGTGGCCCAAGCCACCTTTTTGCTGCTGGCAGTTCTGGTCATTTTTTTGAATCTGGTGTCGGACATTTCCTATTGTTATCTCGATCCGAGGATATCGGTGGGTGGCGGAAAGCACTGATTTAGCCAAAAAAAGATCATAAATTTGAAGAAGTCATTCAAAACCGATTATTTACTGGAGCCAATAAAATGAAACTGGAAAGCATAAAAGACTTTTTTGTTACCCAGTACGGGATTATCACCAGCAATCGTTTTGGCATATTCGGGGCTATCATCATTTTATTTTTTGGTGTGGTCGCATTGCTGGCACCCTGGATCGCACCCCACGAGCTTTGGGATTCGCTGCGGGATTCCAACGGCAAGCTGGCCATGCTACGTCCGCCGTCGTTGGAGTTTCCGCTGGGTACGACGGCAATGGGCCGCGACATCTTGAGCCAGATGATATATGCCACCCGGACCACTTTTCTCATCGGGCTGGTGTCCGGATTGATTTCCATCATTATCGGTGCCAACATCGGACTCTTCTCAGCTTTTTATGGCGGAAAAGTTGACGAAATCCTGATGCGTTTCACCGATATTGTTTACGGCATGCCTTTCTTGCCGTTTTTAATCGTCCTTATCTCACTTTTCGGTCGTAACATTTGGTTCGTCATCATCGCCATCTGCTGCATCGTCTGGCGTACCTCGGCCCGGGTGGTTCGCTCTCAGGCCCTGGCCATCCGGCAGCGACAGTTCATCATGGCGGCCAGGTCCAGGGGCTGCAGCAATTTACGCATCATTTACGGACACATCATGCCCAATATTTTGCCCCTTTTGCTCCTCTATACCTCTTTTAACATCGCCTGGTCGGTTCTGGCAGAAGCCGGGGCCAGTTTTTTAGGATTCAGCGATCCGGACAACCTTACGTGGGGCGGTATGCTTTACAACCTCTGGATTTCAGGTAAGATCAGAACCGCCTGGTGGTGGTTCGCCTGGCCTTCGATCTGTATTATCCTGTTGGTCAGCGCCCTGGTCTTCATCTCGCGGGCCTACGAGGAAGTGGCCAATCCACGCCTAAAACAGCGATAGCGGAGATAATACGACATGATATTAGAGATAGAAAACCTCAAAACCCATTATCAAACAGAAAAAGGTGTCGTCAAGGCCAATGACGGGATCACTCTATCCATTGGTGAAAACGAGGTCGTCGGCCTGGCCGGTGAATCCGGCTGCGGCAAATCTACCCTCATACGCACTATCATTCGATTGGTACCCCAAAGCGCTCATGTGACGGCCGACAAGATGAATTTCAGAGATCAAAATATCCTCTCGATGTCGGATAAGGAATTCCGGGAAAAAATTCTCTGGCAGGGAATCGGTCTAGTCCCCCAGAGTGCCATGAACGCGCTCAATCCGGTCTACCGGGTTGGAGACCAGTGCATTGAAGCGATCCAGGCCCATACCGATTACAGCAAGTCGGAATGTGAACAAATCGTTGAAAAGCTGTTTGATGCGGTCGGCCTCCAGGCCGGTATGATGAAAGCTTATCCCCATGAATTCAGTGGCGGTATGCGCCAGCGGTCCATGATCGCCATGGCACTGGTATTGAATCCGGCCCTGGTCATCATGGATGAACCGACCACGGGCCTGGACGTCCTGGTTCAGGAACGGATCCTGCGGAACATAAAGGAAATTCGCAAGAAGTCCGAATCGTCAGTATCCATATTACTGATTACCCATGATATTTCCGTCATCGCCGAGATGAGCAATCGCATCGGAATCATGTATGCCGGGCGGTTGATGGAATTCGCCGAATCAATGGCGCTTTTCAATGAGCCCTATCACCCTTACACATTGGGTCTTAAAAACGCCTTTCCCAGCATTCAGGCCCTCGATCGGGAGCTCATTTCCATTCCCGGATCGCCGCCCTCTTTACTTGGGGACCTTCCCGGATGCCTTTTTGCGTATCGGTGTCCCTTCGTTATTCCTGAATGTGAAAAAGAAAGGCCGCCGGATCTGGAGATAAAGCCAGGGCATTTCGTCCATTGCATTCGAACCGATCATGTGGAAGAATTTCGAAAATTAGCAGGAGATAAAAAGACATGGCAATCCTCGAAGTCAGCGACTTAAAGCAATACTTCTATCTTGAACCCACTTTTCTGGCTAAGCTGGTGGGTGGGAAAAAACCAAGAATCATCAAGGCTGTCGATGGTATGAGCTTCTCCCTTGAACCCGGCGAAATTTTGGGACTGGCCGGAGAGTCGGGCTGCGGCAAGTCTACTTGCTGCCTGGCGATCGCCAAACTTCGAGAACCGACGGGCGGTGCCATCATGTATAAGGAACGCAACATCTCCGAAATGTCCAAAGCAGAGATCCGGAATTATCGCAGTGAAGTCCAGCTCATTTTTCAGGACCCCTATGAGTCGCTTAATCCGAGGTATACGGTATTCGATTTGGTGGCAGAACCGCTGCGGGCGCTAACAGATAAAAGTAAGGCAGACATCAAGAAAAGAGTCAATGAAACCATCGCCATGGCCGGATTATCACCAGATGAGTACAAAAACCGCTATCCCCATCAAATGAGCGGCGGGGAAAGACAGCGCGTCGGTATTGCCCAGGCTCTGGTTTTGGAGCCCAAGCTGGTCATCGCCGATGAACCCCTATCAATGCTGGATGTATCCATTCGTGCCGGAATATTGGATCTCATCAGAGACCTGTCCGAGCAAATGAATTTTTCATGCATCTACGTTTCCCACGACCTTTCGATCCTATCCAACATCTCAGAGCGCTTGATGATCATGTATCTTGGCCGGATCATGGAACTGGGTGTGACCAAGGAAGTGATCACCGATCCCCATCACCCTTATGCACGGGCGCTTATCGCTGCGGTACCGATTCCGGATCCCGCCTATGAAAGGCCCATCCCTAATATCAGAGGTGAGGTCGCACAGCCCATTGATCCGCCGCCGGGCTGTCGTTTCCAAACGCGTTGTCTCCAGGTCATGGATATATGCCGGGATACCGAACCACCCCTAAAAGATGTAAAACCGGGGCACGCGGTCGCATGCCACCTCTATTGACTTATTACTTTATAAGTTCGTAAAAGGTACGTCAGTAAGACACGCAGAGCAAAAAAGATTAAAGGTTTCGGTAATAAAAAATTCAAATAACAAAACACAAGTACCAAATAAATCACAATGACCAAAATTCAAAAAAAATACTTGAGAAAAAACTTTAAGATAGTTTAGTAATCATATCGATTCGAATAGGAAATAGATAGATATTTTTTGGGTCATTGGATATTGGAATTTATTTGTAATTTGGTGCTTGTAATTTGTTATTTCCGGATTGTCCGGGTAGCGCTCTAGTGGCTGAACAAATACCTGTAACTTTGAACGGAAAGGTTTGAAATGCGAAAAAAGCTAATTTTTACCGTCCTGGGCAGTGGACACGGCGGCAGGGCCATCTGTGGACAGATCGCTGAGCGAGGATATCCGGTTGTCATGTATGAGCCCCTGGAGGAGACAGAGGATTATCTGAAAATTAAAGCAGAGAAGGAGATGTTTTTAGACGGGGATATCACCGCCGGCGGAAAGCTTTGCGGCGCAACCATGGATATTGAGGAAGCCGTCAGAGACGCCGATGTTATTTTAGTTGTTGTCCCTTCCTTTGCCCATAACCCGATCTTTAAAAAAATGGTCTCCCATCTCAAAGACGGCCAGCATGTCATCATCATTCCCGGAAATTACGGCGGTTTGCGATTAAAAAAGATGATGACAGATCTCGGGATTAAAAAAGATGTTACAATATCCGAAACGGTATCGCTGCCCTACGCATGTCGGATTGCGACGTATAACACCGTCATGATCTATAAGAAGAAGTCCCGCCTGAAAATTGCCTCCTCTCCCAACCGGAATAATCCGCAAGCGCTCGACATTATGAATGATCTATTTAGTGACGATGTCCAGTTCTTTGCTGGCGAAAATTTGCTGGAAATCGGACTTGATAATCCCAATCAGACCCTCCACCCGTTGCCGGTGCTTTTAAATTATGGCGATATCGAAAGGAATCCGGAAACCTTTCGACACTACATCGATGGTATCACACCGCTGATTTCCGAAAAAATGATGGACATGGACGAAGAACGACTTTCCATCGGCAGGGCCTTTTCGTTAAAGCTGGCATCGACCATGGAACAATTAAAAATGTACTACGGCCATAATAACACTCAAACCTATTATGAATATTCAAACAGTTCTGAAAGCCCTTATAAAGATGTCATTGGACATAATGTCAGAAGTCGATATCTGACGGAAGACGTTCCAGGTCTAAATGTTCCCGCAATGCAACTGGCGCAAAAAGCAGGCGTTGACATACCCATTATTGAATTAACGATCCGATTGACGTCGTGGCTTCACGGCGTGGATTATGTTGCAACCGGAACGACGCTTGAAAAACTCGGCATAGCGGATAAAACGCCGGCGGAGATCGTTGCTTTGACATCATAGAGGTTTTTTGGCTTTAACTGGGATGCCAAAATTGATGACATCGCTTTTACAATGTTATTCTGCTTAAAGAGATATGATTTTAAAAAGTTGTCGAATTTCCGATAAATTGAACTAACGGGAGGAAAAAATGGACATCTTAGTGGGATATGATAGATCCAATGTCGCCAAAGAGGCATTGGTACTGGCAAAGAAATATGCAAAGGCCTTTGATGCAAAAATTTTTTTGCTGACCGCCATGACACAAGGTCCTGATTTGCAGCTCGAGGATATCCAAAGGGCTGAAAATGAACTGGACCGGGTAGCGAGTTCTTTTAAGGAAGATGACATTCCATGTGAGACCCATGCCGTTGTTAGTTCTCTCACTGCCGGCGAGGTCCTGGTTCAATTCGAACAGGATAACAACATTGATGAGATCATCATCGGTGTCAGAAGACGATCAAAAGTCGGTAAATTGCTTTTCGGTTCGAACGCCCAATATATCATACTTCAGGCGCGGTGCCCGGTGGTCGCGGTTAAGTGAGGGATAGGTTCAGGGGTTCAGAGGTTCAGAGGTTCTGAGGTCTGTGCATCGGGCTCATACCGATTCTGACCCGATAATTTTTGAGCACTGACCTACCGCAGCCGTGACACCTCAAGTAGGGGAAAATGCGTGAGAATAACTTTAATAAAAGATACGCTTTAGCAACTGGTAATAGCTACCAGCTCGATCACAGCGAGAATAGTAACCCTGAACGTTGAACTCCCTGGCCCAGACCTGACTTTACGTTGCTAAATTATTTAGACTCATATTTTCCAACCTGACGCGGGTTGTAATATGATCATAGAATTCGCACCAGGGCGGGCTGAACCGTTCAACCTTTTTTAGGGCTAAGGACCGCAAACATGAAGATCACGGCAGTTGAGTTATTTCACATATCCATACCCTTTGCCAAACCGTATAAATTATCCCGGGTCTACGGTACCCGCCATAATGCCGAAGCCGTCATCTTCAAGGTCCAGACGGATGAGGGAATTGTTGGCCTGGGTGAAGCCGATCCTTTAAATCCATTTACTCAAGAAACGCCTGCCACCGTAATGGTTGTGACTCGGGACCATATTGCGCCCCAGCTGACGGGTCGAAACCCAATTCACATTGCAGCCATTGAATCCAATCTGGATGAGATGGTACATGGGAATTTACTGGCCCGCGGAGCGGTGAATATGGCGCTATTTGATATTGCCGGCAAAGCCAATGATGTTCCTGCTCACATGTTGCTTGGAGGGCTGAATCAATCAAACTTGCAGTTGCTATCTCCCATCGGGAGCGGGACGCCGGAAGAGGATGCAGCTTCAATCCAACAGCAAATTGAAGAGGGGTACCAAACAATCATGATCAAAATGGGTGCCCTGCCGATCACCGCTGAAATTCAACGCATGATCGCGGCCCGGGAAACGTTCGCTGACCAGATTAAAATTATTGCCGATGCGAATCAGGGCTGGACCGTGGCGGAGACCTTGGAATTTTTGGACGGCATCGGTCACAATCGCCCGGACTTACTTGAACAACCGATCCACCGACACGACGTTAGTGGCCTCAAACGCATTCGTCGTCGGGCAACCTGTCTGCTAAGTGCAGATGAGAGCGTGGCATCCACCCAAGAGGCGATTGCCCTGATCGGCGCCCAGGCAGTGGATGCATTCAGCATAAAAGTTTCTAAAAACGGTGGCTTGAGCAACGCCAGAAAAATTGCGGCGACGGCCGATGCCTTCGGCCTTAAAATCTTGATGAACAGCATGCTGGAGTTCGGTATTACTCAGGCTGCTTCCCTGCAGCTAGGCTGTGTGCTACCCAACCTGCTGGACATGGGACATGCCTATATGTCGGTGCTCAGAATGTCGGACGATATCACCGACTTTAACCAAAATATCTCCCGGGCCACGGTGACCGTCCCGACCAGTGCGGGTCTGGGTGTTCGACTGAATGAAAATAAACTTAAAAAATACACCAAAGAGTATCTAAAAATTGAGTGACTAAATAAAATCAGCTTCTTGATTAAGTGATGTTATATTTTACTTACCGACTGCCCTCTCAGCAGAAAGTTAAAAGAAGAGTCCCTTTGCGATCTTTGCAACTCGAGCGAAGCGGGCGGTGAATCCGGTGAATCCATGTTGAAGCGATAATTAATTCAATAGTAAGGGCCGGCCATGACCAAAGCAAAAAATTGCCCTAAGTTTGCGGTCTTGGGAACGGGAAACTCGGGGCAGGCCTATGCCGCCGACATCTCTCTCAAAGGATATTCCGTCAACTTGGCCGAGGTGCCTGAATTTGAGGAGAACCTGCGTGTTATCGAGAAAAAAGGCGGCATTGAAATGTCCGGTGACGCCGGCAACGGTTTTGCAAAGATGGATATGATTACCACCGATCTGAAAAAAGCCGTCACGGGCGTTGACGTTATCATCATCGGTGGCTCAGCCCATGCACACGAGCCTTTCAGCAAGGCTTTGGCCAACCATTTCGAGGACGGACAGTTTATCCTGTTTACTTCCAACTTCGGGGCGCTGAGATTTAAGAAATGGATGCAGGAAATCGGCGTAACCACCCGGGTGACACCGGTGGAAACCATGTCCTTGCTTTATGCCACCCGTGCAAACAAGCCTGGAGAAGTTTCGTGTTTCGGCATCAAAAATCAATTACCGGCGGCGGCCCTGCCAGCTCGCCAGACCAGCGAATTTATTAACATTATCCAACCCGTGTTTCCCCAGTTTATTGTGGCTGAAAACGTTTGGACGACCAGCATCAACAACCTGAATCCTATCGTTCATCCGCCCATGGTATTGTTTAATGCCGGACGGATAGAATCGACCGGCGGCAAAGGCTGGAACCTTTATGCGGATGGCGCCACCGAGTCGGTGTGCAAAGTGATGCTGGGTATGGACGCCGAGCGCATGGCATTGCTCGAACCGATCAGCAGCGATGGAATTCCTTTCAAAACTGCCTTCGAAAAACTCTATGCAAATTATTCTCTGCAGAAAAAAACCTTATCTGAAACCCTCCGGCAGAGTCCGATACATGGAAATCCGGCCATGCTGGCACCGGCCTCGGTCAATACCCGCTATTTAACCGAAGATCTGCCCTTTGGACTGTCAGTCTGGTCGTCCATCGGCCGTATGTGGGATATTCCAACGCCTCAGGTGGATGCCGTTCTCCAGATTGCTTCCATCATGACGGATGTTGATTACTTCACAGAAGGCCTGACAGTTGATGATTTAGGAATCAAGGGTATGACCCCGGCAGATGTTAGAGAGCTAGTTGGCTAACAACCAGAACCACATCAAATAAACAAATATTAGGAGCTGAAAATGCTGGTCTACAATCGTGACGAATTAAAATATAAGTAG